>NZ_CVTH01000084.1:0-7470 GCF_900005955.1 Pseudomonas sp. 8 R 14
ATACCGAGCCTAGGCGAGGTACCGAGTGGTGGGGCAAGAGCCCTTTGGTTACTTTGGGGCTTTTCCAAAGTGACCCGCCGTAAGGGCGGAACCCATAGCGGCCGTGACCGCAGCAACGGATATGTACGCGCTCAAAGCCAACGACATGGTCGGCCCGAAGGCCGCCACGGCAGCAAGCGCCCTCGCCACAGACCACAGAAAATTGTGTAGATACCCATGCTCAGCGGGCGTCACTTGCACCACCCAGGCTTTCTCTTCTGAACAAACGCCTGCGTCCCCTCAATCCCTTCCGCACTGGTCACCGCCTCGGCAAACCACTGCGCCGCCTGGTCCAGCAGCGGCCCCAAGGGCTGCTCCACGCTGGCCAGCAACAGCGCCTTGGTACGCGCGTTGGCGCCCGGCGCGCAGCGCAGCACCTGCCCCAGCACCTCATCCAGACGCTCCGCCAACGCCTGCGGGTCGGTCTCGGTGAAGTGCACCAGCCCCAGCCGTTGAGCTTCCAACCCATCGAACCGCGCCGCCGTCAGCGCCAGTCGCCGCGCCTGGGTCAGGCCGATACGCTTGGCCACAAACGGCGCAATCTGTGCCGGCAGCAACCCCAGGCTGGTCTCCGGCAAACCGAACTGCGCCTGGTGATCGGCAATCGCGATGTCACTCACGCAGGCCAGGCCAAACCCGCCGCCCAGCACCGCGCCTTGCAGCACCACGATGACCACTTGCGACACGGCTTCCACCGCTTGCAGCAACGTGCCGAAGGCCCGGTTCAGGGCCTGCAATTGATCGCCGGCGCTGACCAGGTCCTTCACATCGGCACCGGCGCAAAAATGCCCGCCTGCGCCGCTGATCACCACGGCGCGCACCTGGCTGTCCAACCCGGCCAGCACCGCGCGCAGTTCGTTGACCATTTCCAGGCTCATGGCATTGCGGCATTCGGGCCGGTTGAGGGTGATGTGCAACACGCCGTTGTGGGGTTCGAGCAGCAGGGTATTCATGGCTTTTTCCCCGGCAAAGTGCCCATCAACTTGCAGATGATGCCCAGCATGATTTCATCGGCACCGCCGCCAATCGACACCAGGCGCACATCGCGATAAGCGCGGGCCACCGGGTTGTCCCACATGAATCCCATGCCGCCCCAGTACTGCAGGCAACTGTCGCTGACTTCGCGGCCAAGGCGCCCGGCCTTGAGCTTGGCCATGGAGGCCAGGCGGGTCACGTCCTGGCCCTTGATGTACTGTTCGGTGGCCTGGTAGACCAGTGCGCGCAGGCATTCGATTTCGGTGGTCAGTTCGGCCAGGCGAAAGTGAATCACCTGGTTGTCGATCAGCGCCTTGCCGAAGGTCTGGCGTTCCTTGCAGTACTCGACGGTACTGTCGATGCAGTACTCCAGGCCCTTGATCATATTGGCCGCGCCAAACAGGCGTTCCTCCTGGAACTGCAGCATCTGCATCATGAAACCCGCGCCTTCATGGCCGATGCGATTGCGCTGGGGTACGCGCACGCCGTCGAAGAACACCTGGGCGGTCTCGGAGCTGTGCATGCCGAGTTTTTCCAGGGGCGGGCTGACGCTGATCCCTGGGGTGTTCATCGGCACCATGATCAGCGACTTGTTGATATGCGGCTTGTCGTCGGAGGTGTTGGCCAACAGGCAGATAAAGTCGGCGCTGGGCGAGTTGGTGATCCACATTTTGCTGCCGTTGATCACATAGTCGTCGCCGTCCTTGCGCGCATGGGTCTTGAGCCCGGCTACGTCGGAGCCGGCGCCGGTTTCCGAGACACCGATGCAACCGACCTGCTCGCCGCTGATGGCCGGGCGCAGGAATTCGTCGCGCAATTCATCGGAACCGAAGCGGGCGAGGGCGGGGGTGCACATATCGGTCTGCACGCCGATGGACATGGGTATGCCGCCGCAGCGGATGGTGCCGAACTCTTCGGCGGCGACGATCGAGTAGCTGTAGTCCAGGCCCATGCCGCCGAATTGCTCCGGTTTGGAAATCCCCAGCAAGCCGAGGTCGCCGGCCTTGCGGAAGATGTCGTGGATGGGGAAGTGCCCGGCCTTTTCCCATGCGTCCACATGGGGGTTGATCTCGCGGTCGACGAAGGCACGGACGGTGCGGCGCAGTTCATGGTGTTCCTGGGTGAAGATCATTGTTCTTGTTCTCCGGTTAGAAGCGCGCGATGCCGAAGCTGTTGGGCTGCAACTCGCGGACGTCGGCCTCGTGACAGATGTCCAGCAGAAAGCCGAGTAAGGTACGGGTATCCCGTGGGTCTATCAGCCCGTCATCCCACAGGTTCGCGCTGCCATAGAGGGCGGTGGACTGGCTGTCGAGTTTTTGCGCGGTGACCTGTTCGAGCATGTCCAGCACCTTGGGATCCGGCACCAGGCCGTCTTTCAACTGCTTGGCCTCGGTGACGATCCGCAGCACCTTGCCCGCCTGGGCACCGCCCATCACCGCCGTGCGGCTGTTGGGCCAGGCGAAGATAAACCGCGGGTCCAGGCCGCGACCGCACATTGCATAGTTGCCGGCGCCGTAGGAGCCACCGACCACCACCGTGAGTTTAGGCACCCGTGCGTTGGCCACCGCCTGGATCATCTTCGCGCCATGCTTGATCACCCCTTGCTGCTCCGCTTCGGTACCCACCATGAAGCCGGTGGTGTTGTGCAGGAACAGCAGCGGCGTGCGGCTCTGGTCACACAGCTGGATAAACTGCGCCGCCTTGCTCGCACCCTTGGGCGTGATCGGGCCGTTGTTGCCGATCACGCCGACCGCGCGGCCCTGGATGTGCAGATGGCCGCAGACGGTATGGGCGTCGAACGCTGCCTTGAACTCGAGGAACTGCGAACCGTCGGCCAGGCGCGCGAGGATTTCGCGCACGTCGTAGGGCTTTTTCGGGTCAGCGGGGATCAGCCCCAGCAGGTCGTCGATGGGGTACAGCGGCTCGGCGTAAGTGCGTTTGGGCGTCAACGGCAGGCGCTCATCCCAGGGCAACAGGCTGACGATTTCACGCACGATGCGCACGCCATCGGCGTCATTTTCCGCCAGGTATTCGGCAGTGCCGGCGATCTGTGCATGCATTTCGGCGCCGCCCAATTCTTCATCGGTGGCGACTTCACCGGTCGCCGCCTTGAGCAGCGGCGGGCCGGCAAGGAACAGCTTGGCCTTGCCGCGCACCACCACCACGTAATCCGACAGTCCTGGCTGGTACGCGCCCCCCGCCGTGGCCGAGCCGTGCACCACGGTGATCTGCGGCAAGCCCATGGCCGACATGCGCGCCTGGTTGGCAAAGCTGCGCGCGCCTTCGACGAAAATCTCCGCGGCATAGTTGAGGTTGGCGCCACCGCTTTCGGCGAGGGTCACCACCGGCAGTTTGTTGTCCATGGCGATCTGTTGCAGGCGCAGGGATTTTTTCAGGCCGGAGGGCGAAACGGTGCCGCCCTTGATCGCGCTGTTATTGGCCACCACCAGCATGCGCACGCCGCTGACGTAGCCGATGCCGGCGATCAGCCCACCGCCGGCGGCGCTGCCGTCCTTGTCATCATGCAGCTTGTAACCGGCCAGGCTCGCCAGTTCCAGGAACGGCGCGCCAGGGTCCAGCAGCAGGTTGAGGCGCTCGCGGGGCAGCAGTTGGCCACGTTTTTCGAACTTGGGCCTGGCCTCCTCGGCCTTGCTCAGCAGGGTCTGTTCCAACTGGCGCAGGTGTTGGATGCCTGCCAGCATGGCGGCGCGGTTCTGGGCGAACTGCGGGCTGTGGGGATCGATCAGGCTGTCAATCAGCGGCATGGTTTATTGCTCCGCCTTGTGTCGCGGCCGCTGACGATCACGGTGTGACCCAGGAACAGGCCGGCTTTGAAGATCGAGTCGAAGGCCACGGCAATGCTCCGTTACGTGAGTTGATCGGCGATGTGTTGCGGCACAGCGATGGGGATTTCCAACAGCTGCTGGGCGAAGGCCTTGCCCTGGGGGTCGATGCGCAGGCTGGCGATGCCGCCGTCGCCCAGGGCGTTTTCCAGCAGGAAATTGAGGCTGTGGCTGCCGGGCAAATACCAGCGTTCTACGCGGCCGTGCACGGGGTCGAGCACGTGGCCCATCCAGTCGACGAGCACCTCTGGCGTCAGCGCTTCGGCAATCCACGGCAGGTACTCGGGGGCGCGGGCGATAACCCCGATATTGCTGTGGTTGCCCTTGTCGCCGGAGCGCGCCACGGCGAGTTTCACCAGCGCCACGCTGGCGTCGGCGCGGCCTTGGGGCTGGGGTGGATCCATCGGCGCGGCAGGCAGGATCGGCGCGTCGGCGATGGGCAGCGTGCAGACGTGGCGTTGGCCCTGGAAGTCGACTACCACCTCGCAGGCGGCCTTATCGATCAGGAACGAGAACAAGCGGATCAGCGAGTACACCGTCGGCCGCCCGCCGACAATCCCGGCCAGCCCCGGCGCCATGCCCGTGGCCGCCTGGGCGATCTCGCGGGCGAACAGCACCAGCGCCGGCTTGCTCGGGTGGCGCACCGCCAGCTTGACCACCACCTCGCGGCAGTCGTGGCGCAGGGCGCGAGGGCCATACGTCGCTTCGCTGCCCAGCAGTTCGATATTTACGTCGGTGTAGGGCGCCCAGCCGCGCTGGCTGAACAGTTCCGAGGTCTTGTTGATGATCGCCTGGCTGACCCGCTCGGCCTTGGCCACCGCATCGATCCCGGCGATCAGGCAACTGGCGGTGCAGCGAAAGCCCTCCGGGTAAGTGGCGCTGACCTTGTACTGGTGCGTTGGCGGCAACCCCTTGGCGCCGTGCAGGCGTACGCAGTTTTTGCCTTGCTGCTGCAGCTTCACCTGGCTGAAATCGCAGATCACATCGGGCAGCAGATACGCGTGAGGGTCGCCGATTTCATACAGCAGTTGTTCGGCCACGCTCAGTTCGCTGATCAGGCCACCGCTGCCCTCGACTTTATTGACCGTGAACTGGCCATCGGCATTGACTTCGACGATGGGGAAGCCGATGTGCTCGTAGTCGGGCACGTCGCGCCAGTCGGTGAAGTTGCCACCGGTACACTGCGCGCCGCATTCGATGATATGCCCGGCCAGCGCGGCCTGGGCCAGGCGGTCATAGTCCTGCCACGACCAACCGAACTCATGCACCAGCGCCGCGCTGACCACCGCGCTGTCGACCACCCGGCCGGTGATGACGATATCCGCGCCCAGTTGCAGCGCCTGGGCAATGCCCGGTGCGCCGAGGTAGGCATTGGCCGATACGCACAGGGGCGGCAGCGGCGCGCCGTTGAACATGTCGGTGATGCCGTGCAGGTGCTTGAGCCGGGGGTGCAGGTCATCGCCCAGCAGCACGGCGATTTTCAACGGCACCTGGGCTTTATCGCAGGCAGCTTGCAGGGCGGCGGCGCAGGCCTGGGGGTGGATGCCGCCGGCATTGCTGATCACGCGGATGCCCTGGCGCTGGATCTCGGCCAGCAGCGGTGTGAGCACCTCGACGAAATCCGTGGCGTAGCCGGCCTGGGGATCTTTCATCCGTGCACCGGCGAGGATCGACATCGTGACTTCCGCCAGGTAGTCGAACACCAGGTAGTTCAGCTTGCCGCCGTGCACCAACTGCGCGGCGGCGCTGCAGGTGTCACCCCAGAAGGCGCTGGCGCAGCCGATACGAACCGTCTTGCTCATGAGAAATCCTTCCTCGAATGGCTGGTAACGAGACTACCAAGCAAGCGCTTGGTTTGTAAACTCCGGTCACAAGTTTTGCCCAAGCGCTTGCTTGGGTGACTGGCACGGCCTAAATTGCCGGCCAAGACGTCAGTAGAAGTAGAGGAGAGCAGCATGGATGAGCACAAAGCCCTGCGGGTGATGCGCACCATGGTCGACGGCGGCCAATTGACCGACCCCGACAGTGCCCGGGGCAAGTTGCTGCAAACCGCGGCGCACCTGTTTCGCAACAAGGGCTTTGAACGCACCACCGTGCGTGACCTGGCCAGTGCCGTGGGCATCCAGTCCGGCAGTATCTTTCATCACTTCAAGAGCAAGGACGAGATCCTGCGTGCGGTGATGGAGGAAACCATCCACTACAACACGGCCTTGATGCGTGCCTCGCTCGAGGAGGCGAGCACCGTACGCGAACGTGTGCTGGCGCTGATTCGCTGCGAATTGCAGTCGATCATGGGTGGCAGCGGCGAGGCCATGGCGGTGCTGGTGTATGAATGGCGTTCGCTCTCGGCCGACGCCCAGGCCCAGGTGCTGGCGCTGCGCGATGTGTATGAAGACATTTGGCTGCAGGTGTTGGGCGAGGCCAAGGCGGCGGGTTACATCAAGGGCGATGTGTTTATTGCGCGACGCTTCCTCACCGGGGCCTTGTCCTGGACCACCACCTGGTTTCGCGCCGAGGGCAACCTGACCCTGGAGCAATTGGCCGAAGAAGCCTTGTTGATGGTTTTGAAGGCCGATTGAGGCGCAAGCTATTAATTTGCCGGTGGAAAGTTGTCTAGCTGGACAAAAACGCCTAGCTTATCGACATCGATGTATTGAACGGTGTGTGCCTTGATGTTTTCGCCATGGCGGTTGGCTGCAGGACTTACTTTATGGGCACTCGGCACCGCAGCGTGGTTGCCGGCTTCGGCTGCGCAACTGGTGCGCATCGGCGCGGCGCATTTTCCGCCCTACACCGTGCGCCCGGAGCAAGGCGCCGACACCGGTCTGTTGCCGCAACTGGTGGAGGCCCTGAACGCCTCGCAAACCGACTACCAGTTTGTGCTGGTACCCACCTCCATCCCTCGGCGTTTTCGTGATTTCGAACAAGGCCGTATCGACATGGCCATCTTCGAAAATCCCGATTGGGGCTGGCAGAAGGTTGCCCACACCAGCATCGACATGGGCCTGGAAGACGCGGAAATCTTCGTCGCCCAGCGTGAGCCCGGTCGAGGCCAGGACTATTTCGCCGACCTTGCCGGGAAACGCCTGGCGGTGTTCAGCGGCTATCACTACGCCTTTGCCAACTTCAACCCCGACCCCAAGTACTTGGCCGAGCACTTCAACGCCACCTTGACCTATTCCCATGACAGCAACCTGCTGATGGTTGCGCGCGGGCGTGCGGACATCGCCTTGGTAACCCGTTCGTACCTGAGTGACTTCATGGTGCGCAATGCGGATATGGCCGGGCAGTTCCTGGTCTCGGAGCGCATCGACCAGGTCTATCACCACTACGCGTTGCTGCGGCCCAAGGCGCCGATCACGGGCGAGGCGTTTTCGGGGTTGCTCAAGCGACTGCGCGATAGCGGCGAGATGCTGAAGATTTTCGAGCCGTATCGTATTGATGTGATGCCTGTGCCCTGATCTTGGCTCGGATGAGTGCGGCTGTGGTTCGGGTTTTGGTTGTGGTGAGCGGGGCTTGCCCTAATGCCAGTCAGTTAAGGCTTTTTGTAGGAGCGAGCTTGCTCGCGAAAAACTCACAGGCGCCGCGCTCATTCAGGAAGCACGCGTTATCG
>NZ_CVTH01000084.1:7520-47905 GCF_900005955.1 Pseudomonas sp. 8 R 14
CAGGAAGCACGCGTTATCGTTGACGTTTTTCGCGAGCAAGCTCGCTCCTACAGGAGGCGATGTACGCTTAACTGACTGGCATTAGGGCTTGCCCGCTCACCACAACAAGCCCTTTCACCTCAATCACACCCGCCGTGCAAACGTATCGCTATGGTTGCCGGACACCTTGCGGCAGTGCACCAGCGCATCGCGAATCATGAAGTTCACCAACGTCGGTGAAACCCCCAGTTCCTTGGCAATGTCCTTTTGCGGCACACCGTGCAGGCGGTACATCTCGAACGCGTAGCGGGTGCGCTGGGGCAACTCCGTCAGGGCGTCGGCGATGTTTTCCAGGGTGTTGAAATTGATGTGGGAGGTTTCCGGTGAAGCGCCGTGAATGACCACATTCAAGCCTTCCTCTTCCGTCCCGGAATATTTGAGTTCCAGGGCCTGCTTGCGGTAGTGATCGATCGCCAGGTTGCGCACGATCTGGAACAGATAACTCAGTTGGGCCTTGAACGATGACGTGATCGTCGGCGCCGATTGCAGGCGGAAGTAGGCATCCTGCACTACATCCTCGGCGCGGGAGCGGCACCCGGTAATACGTGCCGCAATCTTCACCAGAATCAGTCGATTGTCGACAAATGCCTGGAGAAGCGGTGAGTCGCACCTGCCTGTGGATACTTGTTCCGTCATGGAAATCACCTTGTCGCAAAAGAGGTTAGGGGAGGGCGTCCTTGCTGAGGCCTCCTACACATCGGGCAACAAATTATGCTGAATGATAATGATTGTCAAATGAGAAGGCGAACTAATCTTATGCTTTCTTGTTTGGTGTGAACCACGTCTCGCAGGTACCCGGCGACTAATTATTTGCCGGTGCCGTCCGTTCTTCTGGGTGACAGGGTCGCTAGTCAAGCGGCCAAGGATCAGCACCCGCAGGAGGACGACATGGGTTTTTATCGTGCACACAGCGTGTTTCAGTTTGGAGTCGTCGCTGGATGACTACGCCGACTCGACTGCGCCTGTTCTGCCTGCCCTATTCGGGCGCCAGCGCCATGGTTTACGCACGTTGGCGCCGCACGTTGCCGGAGTGGTTGCAGGTGTGTCCGCTGGAACTGCCTGGGCGGGGCATGCGCATGGACGAGCCCCTGCAGCGCGATATCAAGGCCTTGGCGGCGCAGCTCGCGGAGGAAATCAGTCGCGACTTGAGCGGCCCTTACGCGTTGTTCGGCCATAGTCTCGGCGGCCTGCTGGCCTTTGAATTGGCCCACGCGTTAAACGCACGAAATGTCCCTGCGCCGCTGGCGCTGTTCGCCTCCGGCACGGCCGGTCCGGCTCGCCGCGATGTCAGCGAATACGCCATCGAAAAGACCGACGCGCAACTGATCGCCCGCCTGCGCGAACTGCAAGGCACCGCCGAAGAAGCCCTGGCCAATCCCGAGCTGATGCAGTTGATGCTGCCGATCCTGCGTGCCGACTTCCTGCTGTGCGGCAGCTTCACCTACGGCGAGCGCAAGCCGCTGGACCTGCCGATCCATGTGTTCGGCGGCAAGCAGGACAGCGTGCGCGCCGACCAGTTGCTCGACTGGCAGCTCGATGCCGCCAGCGGTTTTTCCCTGGACATGTTCGACGGCCACCACTTCTTCCTTATCCAGCACGAAAGCGCCGTATTGCGCTGCGTGCGGCGCTATGCCGACGAACACCTGGCCCGCTGGCGCATTGGCGCGGCGCGGCAACTGGCCGCCGGCTGATCGCTCTCCCATTCCCGAATTTCCCGTAAGCCGATTTCAGGCAGGAACCCCATGATGGACGCCTTCGAACTTCCCCGCACCCTGGTCGAGTCCCTTCAACGTCGCGCCGCCCAGGCCCCGGACCAGGTCGCCCTGCGCTTCCTCGCCGAGTCGGCCGAGCACAACGTGGTACTCAGTTACCGTGACCTGGACCAACGCGCCCGCACCATCGCCGCCGCCCTCCAGGCCAATGCGGCACAGGGCGACCGTGCGGTGCTGCTGTTCCCCAGTGGCCCGGACTACGTCGCGGCGTTCTTCGGCTGCCTGTACGCCGGGGTGATCGCGGTGCCGGCCTACCCGCCGGAGTCCACCCGCCGTCATCACCAGGAGCGTTTGCTGTCGATTATCGGTGACGCCGAACCGCGTCTGTTGCTGACCATCGCCAGCCTGGCCGATGGCCTCGCGCAGATCGAAAACGCGCCGCCGGTGCTGAGTGTCGACACCCTCGACGCACAGATCGCCAGCGCCTGGAGCGCCCCCGACCTGCACCCCGACGACATCGCCTTCCTGCAATACACCTCCGGCTCCACCGCGTTGCCCAAGGGCGTGCAAGTCAGCCACGGCAACCTGGTGGCCAACGAAGTGCTGATCCGGCGCGGCTTTGGCATCGACCTGAACCCTGACGACGTGATCGTCAGCTGGCTGCCGCTGTACCACGACATGGGCTTGATCGGTGGCCTGCTGCAACCGATTTTCAGCGGCGTGCCGTGCGTATTGATGTCGCCGGCCTATTTCCTCGGCCGGCCGCTGCGCTGGCTCGAAGCGATCAGCGAATACCGCGGCACCATCAGCGGCGGGCCGGATTTCGCCTACCGCCTGTGCAGCGAGCGGGTCAGTGAGTCGGCCCTGGAACGCCTGGACTTGAGCAACTGGCGCGTGGCCTATTCCGGCTCCGAACCGATCCGCCTCGACACCCTCGAGCGCTTCGCCGAGAAGTTCGCCGCCTGCGGGTTTACCTCGGATAGTTTCTTCGCCTCCTACGGCCTGGCCGAAGCCACCCTTTTTGTCGCCGGCGGCCGGCGTGGCCATGGCATCCCGGCGCTGCGCGTCGACGAGCAGGCCCTGGCCGCCAACCGCGCCGAGCTGGGGCAGGGCAGTGCGATCATGAGTTGCGGCACCTCCCAGCCGGAACACGCGGTGCTGATCGCCGACCCGCACACACTGAGCGAGCTGGCCGACAACTGCGTCGGCGAACTCTGGGCCAGCGGCCCGAGCATCGCTCACGGCTACTGGCGCAACCCGGAGGCCAGCGCCAAGACCTTCGTGCAGCATGCCGGCCGTACCTGGCTGCGCACCGGTGACCTGGGCTTTATCCGCGAGGGCGAGGTGTACATCACCGGTCGCCTGAAAGACCTGCTGATCGTGCGCGGTCATAACCTGTACCCCCAGGACATCGAACAGACCATCGAGCGTGAAGTGGAAGTGGTGCGCAAGGGCCGGGTCGCGGCGTTTGCGGTGAATGACAACGGCCTGGAAGGCATCGGCATCGCCGCGGAAATCAGCCGCAGCGTGCAGAAGATCCTGCCGCCTGAAGCGCTGATCAAAGCCATCCGCCAAGCCGTGGCCGAGGCCTATCAAGAAGCGCCGTGCGTGGTGGTGCTACTCAACCCCGGCGGCCTGCCCAAGACCTCAAGCGGCAAGGTGCAGCGTGCGGCGTGCGCGCTTCGGCAGGCCGACGGCAGCCTCGACTGCTACGCGCAGTTCCCCGATCTGCGCGCCCAGGCGAGCGCTGTTGTGCTGGAATCCGAACTGCAAAGCCGGATCGCCGCGATCTGGTGCGAGCAGTTGCAGGTTGCCACGGTGGCGGCCGATGACCACTTCTTCCTGCTCGGCGGCAACTCCATCACCGCCACTCAGGTGGTGGCGCGCCTGCGGGAAACCCTCGGCCTGGAGCTGAACCTGCGCCTGCTGTTCGAGGCGCCGACGCTGTCCGGGTTCGCCGCCGGCGTGGCGCACCTGCAACAGGACGGCGGCATTGCCCAAGGTGCGATCCGCCCGTTGTCGCGCCAGGACGAACTGCCCCAATCCCTGGCCCAGAACCGCCTGTGGATCACCTGGCAACTGGACCCGCAAAGCAGCGCCTACACCATCCCCGGCGCCCTGCGCCTGCGTGGCGAGCTGGATGAAGACGCGCTGCGCTCGAGCTTCCAGCACCTGATCCAGCGCCACGAAGCCCTGCGCACCCGCTTCTATGAACGGGATGGCCAGGGCTTCCAGCGTGTGGAGGCCAACAGTGATTTCGACCTGCAGGTTATCGATCTCAGCGACTTGCCCGTCGCCGAGCGTGAAGCCCGCGCACAACAGATCCGTGAGGATGAAGCCCACACTCTGTTCGACCTGGAAAAAGGCCCGCTGCTGTGGGTGACCCTGGTGCGCCTGGACGAAGACGATCACCAGTTGCTGGTGACCCTGCACCACATCATCGCCGATGGCTGGTCGTTGAATATCCTCATCGACGAGTTCTCGCGCCTGTACGCCGCCGCAAGCCAGGGCCAGGCCCTGGTGTTGCCGCCACTGGCCTTGCAGTACGCCGACTACGGCAGCTGGCAGCGCCAATGGCTGGCCGACGGTGAAGGCCAGCGCCAACTGGCGTACTGGAAAGCGCAGTTGGGCGACGAGCATCCGACCCTGAGCCTGGCCACCGACCACCCGCGTGCGGCCCGGCAACGCCACAGTGCGTCGCGCCATAGTGTGCGCCTGAGTGTCAGCCTCAGCGAGGCGATTCGCCAGACCGCCCAGACCCACGAGTCCACGCCGTTCATGCTGTTGCTGGCGGCGTTCCAGACCTTGCTCTACCGCTACAGCGGCCAGCGCGATATCCGCATCGGCGTGCCCAACGCCAACCGCCCGCGCCAGGAAACCCAAGGCCTGATCGGCTTCTTTATCAACACCCTGGTGCTGCGGGCCGAGCTGGACGGGCGCCGGCCTTTCGCTGAGCTGCTGGCCGCCACCCGCCAGACTGCATTGGGCGCCCAGGCCCATCAGGACCTGCCCTTCGAGCAACTGCTGGAAGCCTTCCCGCAAGCCCGCGAACAAGGCCTGTTCCAGGTCATGTTCAACCACCAGCAACGTGACCTCAGCGCCTTGCGCCGCCTGCCGGGCATGCTCGCCGACGAGCTGCCCTGGCACAGCCGCGAAGCCAAGTTCGACCTGCAGCTGCACAGCGAAGAAGACCGCAACGGGCGCCTGAGCCTGTCCTTCGACTACGCCGATGAACTGTTCGACACTGCGACCATCCAGCGCCTGGCCGAGCACTTCATCCACCTGTTGCAAGCGGTCTGTGAGCAACCGCAGCAAGCCCTCGGCGACATCCAGCTGATGCAGCAGGATGAACAGCAAACGTGGTGCCAGGCGCCGTGCGCACCCGCTCAACAATGGCTGCCCGAACTGCTCAACCAGCACACCTCGGACAACACCGCGCTGGTTTGGCAGGACGGCAGCCTGACCTTCGCCCAACTGCACACCCAGGCCAACCGCCTGGCCCATTACCTGCGCGACAAAGGCGTCGGCCCGGACGTGTGCGTAGCCATCGCCGCCGAGCGTTCGCCGCAGTTGCTGGTGGGCCTGCTGGCGATCATCAAGGCCGGTGGTGCCTATGTGCCGCTGGACCCGGATTACCCCGCCGAGCGCCTGGCCTACATGCTCAAGGACAGCGGCGTGCACCTGCTGTTGACCCAGACCGCATTGCTGGACCGCGTACCGAGTGCCGAAGGCGTGTGCGTGATTGCCATGGACAGCCTGCACCTCGACAGCTGGCCGACCCAGCCGCCCGGCCTGCACCTCGATGGCGACAACCTCGCCTATGTGATCTACACCTCCGGCTCCACCGGCCAGCCCAAGGGCGTGGGCAATACCCATGCGGCCCTGGCCGAGCGCTTGCAGTGGATGCAGGCCACCTATCAACTCAATGACAGCGACGTGCTGATGCAAAAGGCACCGATCAGTTTCGACGTGTCGGTGTGGGAATGCTTCTGGCCGCTGATCACCGGCTGCCGCCTGGTGCTGGCCGGTCCTGGCGAGCACCGCGATCCGCACCGCATCGCGCAGTTGGTGCAGGCGCACGGCGTGACCACGCTGCACTTTGTGCCGCCGCTGTTGCAGCTGTTTATCGACGAACCGCTGGTGCCCGAGTGCACCAGCCTGCGTCGCCTGTTCTCCGGTGGCGAAGCCTTGCCTGCCGAGTTGCGCAATCGCGTATTGGCGCAGTTGCCGGCGGTGCAATTGCACAACCGCTATGGCCCGACCGAGACCGCGATCAACGTCACCCACTGGCAGTGCCGCGCCGAGGATGGCGAGCGCTCGCCGATTGGCCGGCCGCTGGGCAATGTGATCTGCCGCGTGCTGGACGAGCAGCTCAACCCGTTGCCGGCCGGTGTGCCGGGCGAACTGTGCATTGGCGGCATCGGCCTGGCGCGCGGTTACCTTGGGCGTGCCGGTTTGACCGCTGAGCGCTTTGTCGCCGACCCGCTGGGCGAGGCGGGCGCGCGCCTGTATCGCACCGGTGACCGCGCACGCTGGAGCGCCGATGGCGTGCTCGAATACCTCGGCCGTCTCGATCAGCAGGTCAAGCTGCGTGGCTTCCGGGTGGAGCCGGAAGAAATCGAAGCGCGCCTGCTGGCCCTGGACGGTATCGCCCAGGCCGTGGTGCTGGTGCGTGACGCGCAGTTGATCGGTTACTACACCGCCCATGCCGCCCTCGACGAACAGGACGTCAAAGCCGCCCTGGCCGCCGAGCTGCCGGAGTACATGGTGCCCGCGCAACTGATGCGCCTGGACGCGATGCCCCTGAGCCCCAGCGGCAAGCTCGACCGTCGCGCATTGCCGGCGCCGGTGTGGCAAACCCGCGAACACATCGAGCCCGAAACACCGTTGCAGCAGCAGATTGCAGCGATCTGGCGCGAAGTACTCGGCTTGGCAACAATCGGCCTGCGCGATGACTTTTTCGCCCTCGGCGGCCACTCGCTGCTGGCCACGCAAATCATCTCCCGCACCCGCCAGGCCTGCGACGTCGAATTGCCGTTGCGCACCTTGTTCGAGGCCAGCGAGCTGGGGGCTTTTGCCGAGCAAGTCGGCCTGATCCAGGCCAGCGGTCAACGCAACCAGCAAACCGCAATCGCCACCGTCGACCGCAGCTTGCCGGTGCCGTTGTCGTATTCCCAGCAGCGCATGTGGTTTCTCTGGCAGATGGAACCGGACAGCCCGGCCTACAACGTCGGCGGCATGGCGCGCCTGCGTGGCGTGCTGGATGTGGGGCGTTTCGAGGCGGCGTTGCAGGCCTTGATCATGCGCCACGAAACCCTGCGCACTACATTCCCGAGTGTCGACGGCGTGGCCTATCAAAAGGTGTCGGCGCAGACCGGCCTGCGCATGGACTGGCAGGATATGTCGGCGTTGAACGAAGGCGAGCGCGAGCAGCGTTTGCAGCAACTGGCCGACCACGAGGCGCACACCCCGTTCAACCTGGAAACCGGGCCACTGCTGCGTGCGTGCCTGGTCAAGGCCGGTGAGCGGGAGCACTACCTGGTGCTGACCCTGCACCATATCGTCACCGAAGGCTGGGCCATGGACATTTTTGCCCGTGAACTCAGCGCGCTGTACGAAGCCTTTATCGATGAGCGCCTGTCGCCGCTGGCACCGTTGCCGGTGCAGTACCTGGACTACAGCGTGTGGCAACGCCAGTGGCTGGAGTCCGGCGAACGCCAACGCCAATTGGACTACTGGACCGCGCAACTGGGCAACGAACACCCACTGCTCGAATTGCCCGGCGACCGCCCACGGCCACCGGTGCAAAGTCACCGGGGCGAGCTGTACCGCTTCGACCTCAGCGACGATCTGGCCGCCCGTGTGCGTGCCTTCAACGCCGAACGTGGCCTGACCCTGTTCATGACCATGACCGCCACCCTGGCCGTGCTGCTCTACCGCTACAGCGGCCAGACCGACCTGCGTATCGGCGCGCCGGTGGCCAACCGCATTCGCCCTGAAAGCGAAGGGCTGATCGGCGCGTTCCTCAACACCCAGGTACTGCGTTGCCAGCTCACGGGGCAGATGAGTGTTGCCGAGCTGTTCGAGCAGGTCCGTCACACCGTGATCGAAGGCCAGTCCCATCAGGACCTGCCGTTCGACCATCTGGTGGAGGCCCTGCAACCGCCACGCAGCGCGGCGTACAACCCGTTGTTCCAGGTGATGTGCAACGTGCAGCGCTGGGAATTCCAGCAGAGCCGCCAACTGGCCGGCATGACCGTCGAATACCTGGCCAACGATGCTCGCGCGACCAAGTTCGACCTCAACCTGGAAGTCACCGACCTCGACCACCGCCTGGGTTGCTGCCTGACCTACAGCACCGATTTGTTCGATGCACCGCGCATCGCGCGCATGGCCGAGCATTGGCGCAACCTGCTCGAAGCGTTGATCGCCAACCCGCAACAACGCCTCAGCGAACTGCCGTTGCTGAGCGCCACCGAGCAACGCGCGTTGCAGGACAGCCTGGGAGTGGAGGCGGGCGAGCATCGTCTCGACCAGTGCCTCCAGCAACTGTTCAGCCAGCAGGCGCTCAAGCGTGGCGATGCCCCGGCGCTGACCTTTGCCGGTGTGACCCTCACCTACGCTGAACTCGACGCCCGCGCCAACCGCCTGGCCTGGATGCTGCGCGAGCGCGGCGTGGGCCCGCAGGTGCGGGTCGGCCTGGCGCTGCCGCGCTCGCTGGAAATGGTCATCGGCCTGCTGGCGATCCTCAAGGCCGGTGGCGCCTATGTGCCGCTGGACCCGGAATACCCGCTGGACCGCCTGCACTACATGATCGAAGACAGCGGCATCGGTCTGTTGCTCAGCGATGCGGCGATGTTCGACGCCCTTGGCGAATTGCCGGCGAGCGTGGCCTGCTGGTGCCTGGAAGATGACTTGCCGGTGCTGGCCAATTACTCGGCCGGCGAGCTGCCGTTTATCAGTTTGCCGCAACATCAGGCCTACCTGATCTACACCTCCGGTTCCACCGGTAAACCCAAGGGTGTGGTGGTGTCCCACGGTGAAATCGCCATGCATTGCCAGGCCGTGATCGAGCGCTTCGGCATGCGCCCGGACGATTGCGAGCTGCATTTCTATTCGATCAACTTCGACGCCGCCACCGAGCGTCTGTTGGTGCCGCTGCTCAGCGGTGCGCAAGTGGTCCTGCGCGCCCAGGGCCAATGGGATGCCGAGGAAATCTGCGGGCTGATCCGTACCCATGGCATCACCATCCTTGGTTTTACCCCGAGCTACGGCAGCCAGTTGGCGCAGTGGCTGGCGACCCAGCACCAGACCTTGCCGGTACGCATGTGCATCACCGGCGGCGAAGCGCTGACCGGCGAACACCTGCAGCGTATCCGCGCGGCGTTCCAGCCCGAGGTGTTTTTCAATGCCTATGGGCCGACCGAAACCGTGGTCATGCCCCTGGCCAGCCTGGCGCCGCAGCAGTTGGAAGAGGGCGCCGCCAGCGTGCCGATCGGCAGCATCATCGGCGACCGCGTGGCCTATATTCTCGACGCCGACCTGGCCTTGGTGCCGCAAGGCGCGACCGGCGAGTTGTATGTGGGCGGCGCCGGTCTGGCCCAGGGTTACCACGAACGTCCGGGGATGACGGCCGAACGGTTTGTCGCCGACCCGTTTGCCCGCCAGGGCGGTCGTCTGTATCGCACCGGCGACCTGGTGCGCCAGCGCGCCGATGGCCTGGTGGAGTACCTGGGGCGTATCGATCACCAGGTGAAGATTCGCGGTTTCCGTATCGAACTGGGCGAGATCGAAACCCGCATGCTGGAGCACGCAGCCGTGCGCGAAACGGTGGTGCTGGCGCTGGATTCGCCGAGTGGCAAGCAACTGGTGGCGTACCTGGTCAGCGACGCCGACCACGGCACCTTGCGTGAGGCGCTCAAGGCCCATCTCAAGGCGCAACTGCCGGACTACATGGTGCCCGCGCACCTGATCGTACTCGACAGCATGCCGCTGACCGCCAACGGCAAGCTCGACCGCCGCGCCCTGCCGCAACCCGATCCCGAGGCCAATCGGCAACCGTACGTGGCGCCGCGCAACGAGCTGGAAAGCACCTTGGCAGCGATCTGGTGCGCGGTGTTGAACGTGCAGCAGGTCGGCCTCGACGATAACTTCTTTGAACTGGGCGGCGATTCGATCCTGTCGATCCAGGTGGTCAGCCGCGCGCGGCAGGCGGGGATTCATTTCAGCCCTCGCGACCTGTTCCAGCACCAGACCGTGCAAACCCTGGCCGGGGTGGCCACGCGCTCCGAGCAGGTCAGCGCCGAGCAAGGCGTGCTCACCGGCGCTTCGGGCCTTACACCGATCCAGCACTGGTTCTTTGACACCGATATTCCCGCGCGCCAGCACTGGAACCAGGCGCTGGTGCTCAAGCCGCTGCAACTGCTCGAGCCTCATCGCCTGGAGCAAGCGCTGCTGGCGGTACTCGAACACCACGACGCCCTGCGCCTGAGCTTTACCCGGCGCGATGCGCAATGGCATGCCGAACACCTGGCCGTGCCGAAAGGCGGCGTGCTGATGCAGGCGCAAGTGCGCGACATGCAACAGTGCACCGCGCTGTTCACCGACACCCAGCGCAGCCTCGACCTGCAACACGGCCCGCTGGTGCGCGCCTTGCTGGTGGATGGCCCCCAAGGCCAGCAACGCTTGCTGATCGCGATCCATCACCTGGTGGTGGACGGTGTGTCGTGGCGCGTGTTGCTCGAAGACCTGCAAAACGTTTACCGCCAGCTCAGCGACGGCCAGTCCGTCAGCCTGCCGGCCAAGACCAGCGCCCTGCGCGATTGGGCCGCGCGCTTGCAGGCGTATGCCGGCAGCGAATCCCTGCGTGAAGAACTGAGCCTGTGGCAGGACCGGTTGGCCGGCTCTGACGCGGCATTGCCCGTGGCCCGCCCGCACGGTTCGCTGCGCAACCGTGATGCCGATACCGTCAGCGTGCGCCTGGATGCCGAACACACCCGCCAGTTGCTGCAACAGGCGCCGAGCGCCTACCGCACCCAGGTCAACGACCTGCTGCTGACCGCCCTGGCCCGTGTGCTGTGCCGCTGGAGCGGGCACGGGTCGGCGCTGATCCAGCTCGAAGGCCATGGCCGCGAAAGCCTGTTCGACGACATCGACCTGACCCGCAGCGTCGGCTGGTTCACCAGCGCTTACCCGCTGCGCCTGACCCCGCAAACCGGGCAGGGCGATTCGATCAAGGCGATCAAGGAACAGCTGCGTGCGGTGCCCCATAAAGGTTTGGGCTATGGCGTGCTGCGTTACCTCGCCGATGACCTGTGCAAACAGAGCATGGCCGCCTTGCCGAGTGCGCAGATCACCTTTAACTACCTTGGCCAGTTTGACCAAAGCTTCGGCGCCGATGCACTGTTCCACCCACTGGACGAATCGGCGGGCCTGGCCCATGACCCGGATGCGCCGCTGCCCAACGAACTGAGTGTGGACAGCCAGGTGTACGGCGGCGAACTGGTGCTGCGCTGGACCTTCAGCCGCGAACGCCACGACCCACAGGCCATCCAGGACCTGGCGCAGGCATACCTGGCCGAACTGCATGCGTTGGTCGCCCATTGCCTGGAGGACAACGCCGGCGGCCTCACGCCGTCCGACTTCCCCCTGGCGCACTTGAGCCAGTCGCAACTCGACAGCTTGCCGGTACCGGCCAGCGCCATCGAAGACGTGTACCCGCTGACCCCGATGCAAGAGGGCCTGCTGCTGCACACCCTGCTGGAACCGGGCACCGGCCTCTACTACATGCAGGACCGCTACCGCATCAACAGCGCTCTGGACCCCGAGCGTTTCGCCCAGGCCTGGCAAGCGGTGATCGCTCGCCACGAAGCCTTGCGCGCCTCGTTCTGCTGGAACGTCGGCGAAGACATGCTGCAAGTGATCCACAAGCCGGGCAGCACGCCGATCGAGTACCTGGATTGGAGTGCCGACCAGGAAAGTGAACAGGAACCGCGCCTGCAAGCGCTGCTCAAGGCCGAACGCGAAGCCGGTTTCGATCTGCTCAACCAGGCGCCGTTCCACCTGCGCCTGATCCGCGTCGGTGAAGCGCGCTACTGGTTCATGATGAGCAACCACCACATCCTGATCGATGCCTGGTGCCGCTCGCTGCTGATGAATGACTTCTTCGATATCTACATTGCCCTTGGCGAAGGCCGTGAGGCGCAGCTGGCCACGCCGCCGCGCTACCGCGACTACATCGCCTGGCTGCAACGCCAGAACCTGGCCGAAGCACGCCAGTGGTGGCAGCAGAACCTGCAAGAATTCGAGCGCACCACGCCGATCCCCAGCGACCGGCCGTTCCTGCGCGAACATGCCGGCCACAGTGGCGGCATGGTGGTGGGTGACTGCTACACCCGCCTCGACGCCCGTGACGGTGCGCAACTTCGCGAACTGGCCCAGGCCCATCAACTCACCGTCAACACCTTTGCCCAGGCGGCCTGGGCCTTGGTGCTGCGACGCTTGAGTGGCGAGCGTGACGTGCTGTTCGGCGTCACCGTGGCCGGGCGCCCGGTGGAAATGCCCGAGATGCAACGCACCGTCGGCCTGTTTATCAACAGCATCGCGCTGCGGGTGAAGCTGCCCGAAGACGATCAGCGTTGCAGCGTACGCCAGTGGTTGAACGCGTTGCTCGACAGCAATATGCAACTGCGCGAGTACGAATACCTGCCGCTGGTGACGATCCAGGAACACAGCGAACTGCCCAAGGGCCAGCCGCTGTTCGACAGCCTGTTCGTGTTCGAAAACGCCCCGGTGGAAGTCTCGGTGCTGGACCGCGCCCACAGCCTGAATGCCACCTCGGACTCCGGCCGCACCCACACCAATTTCCCGCTGACCGCCGTGTGCTACCCGGGGGATGACCTCGGCCTGCACCTGTCCTACGACCAGCGTTACTTCGATGAAACCACCGTGCAGGGCATGCTCGGTGAATTCAAGCGCCTGCTGCTGGCGCTGGTGCAGGGCTTCCATGGTGACATGGCCGACCTGCCACTGATGGGCGAACAGGAACGCGCGTTCCTGTTGGACGGCTGCAACCAGAGCGAACACGCCTACCCGCTGGAACGCAGCTATATCGAGTTGTTCGAAGCCCAAGTGAGCGCGCATCCGCAGCGCATCGCCGCCCGTTGCCTGGACCGGCAATGGACCTATGACGAGCTGAACCGGCGCAGTAACGGCCTGGGTCATGCATTGATTGCGGCGGGCGTCGGCCTGGACCAACCGGTGGCGTTGCTGGCCGAGCGTAACCTCGACCTGCTGGGCATGATCATCGGCAGCTTCAAGGCCGGTGCCGGTTACCTGCCGTTGGACCCGGGCCTGCCACGCCCGCGCCTGAGCCGCATCATCGACCTGAGTCGCACACCGTTGCTGGTCTGCACCGAGGCGTGCCGCGAGCAGGCCATCGAGCTGCTGGACGGCGTCGACTGCCAGTTGCTGGTGTGGGAGGACGTGCCTGCCCGTGGGGAAAATCCGGGCATCTACAGCGGCCCGGACAACCTTGCCTACGTGATCTACACCTCGGGCTCCACCGGCTTGCCCAAAGGCGTAATGGTCGAACAGCGCGGCATGCTCAATAACCAATTGAGCAAGGTGCCATATATGGACCTGACGCCAGCGGATGTGATCGCCCAGACCGCCTCGCAAAGCTTCGATATTTCCGTGTGGCAATTCCTCGCCGCGCCGCTGTTCGGCGCACGGGTGGATATCGTGCCGAACAGCATCGCCCACGATCCGCAGGGCTTGCTGGCCCATGTGCAGGCACACGGCATCACCGTGCTGGAAAGCGTGCCGTCGCTGATCCAGGGCATGCTTGCCCAGGATCGCATCAACCTGGACGGTTTGCGCTGGATGCTGCCGACCGGTGAAGCGATGCCGCCGGAGCTGGCGCACCAGTGGTTGTTGCGTTACCCGGAGATCGGCCTGGTCAACGCCTACGGCCCGGCGGAATGTTCGGACGATGTGGCGTTCTTCCGCGTCGACCTGGCGTCTACCCGTGGCACTTACCTGCCGATTGGTACGCCGACGGACAATAACCGTTTGTACGTGGTGGATGGCGCGCTGGAATTGGTGCCCCAGGGGGCGGTCGGTGAGTTGTGCGTGGCCGGCACCGGGGTGGGCCGTGGGTATGTCAGCGATCCGCTGCGCACCGCCCAGGTGTTTGTGCCGAACCCGTTCGGCGCACCGGGAGAGCGCCTGTACCGCACCGGCGACCTGGCACGGCGGCGCAGCGATGGCGTGCTGGAGTACGTCGGGCGTATCGACCATCAGGTGAAGATTCGCGGCTACCGCATCGAGCTGGGTGAAATCGAAGCGCGCCTGCACGAACATCCGCAAGTGCGCGACGCGGCAGTGGGCGTGCAGGAAGGCGTCAACGGCAAGCATCTGGTGGGTTACCTGGTGGCCGCCGATGAGAGGCTGAATCCGGGCGAACGCCTGGACCGCATCAAGCAACGCCTGCGCGCCGAACTGCCGGAGTACATGGTGCCGCTGCACTGGCTATGGCTCGAGCGCCTGCCGCTCAACGCCAACGGCAAACTCGACCGCAAGGCCCTGCCGGAACTGGAGATCGGCCAGTTGCACAGCCAGGACTACCTGGCACCACGCAACGAACTGGAAAACACCTTGGCCGCGATCTGGGCCGAGGTGCTGAAAGTCGACAGGGTCGGCGTGCAGGACAACTTCTTCGAACTGGGCGGCCACTCGTTGCTGGCCACGCAGATTGCTTCGCGCGTGCAGAAGACCCTGCAGCGGGATGTGCCGCTGCGGGCGATGTTCGAATGCAGCACGGTGGCGGAGTTGGCCGCGTACATCGAGGGGCTGGCGGCCAATGAAATCAGTGCGGAGAAGGTGGATCGGTTGAGTGATTTGATGGCGGAGCTGGAAGGGCTCTGATCTTCGCCGTCTGTCAGGACGCCATCGGGGCTTGCCCCCGATGGCCATAGGTATCTACACAACTCTTAAAGGCTGACACATAACTCTGTGGTGAGCGGGCTTGCCCCGCGCTGGGTTGCGAAGCAGCCCCAAAACCTTCACCTCGATTGATTCTGGCACTCTGCGGTGACCTTATTGGGGCCGCTTCGCAGCCCAGCGCGGGCGGTGCGACGATTCGACAAGCCCGCTCACTACAGAAGCCTAATTGCCATAAATTCCGTATTCACTGAAAGTTGCGTAGATACCCATGCCCCGATGGCGTCAGACCAGGCGCCGCTTACTTCGGCCCCATAATCTTCCCCAACTTCTCCGGCGACGGCGCCCCTTGCTGTTGCTGCAAGCCGCCCTTGTCATCCAGGTAGAAAATCGCCGGCGTCGCCGACAGTTCCAGCTCATCCATCAACTTCATATTGGCATCGAGCTTGGCTTCGATGTCCGCCGGGATCTTGGCCAGCGCCTGCAATTTGCTGCCCTTGCCGGCGGCTTCATGTTCTTCCAGGGCCTTTTGCGGGTCCTTGGCGGCGAACAGGGCGGCCGACTTGGCGGCGCTGTCTTCGCGGATGATGCCGACCATGATGTGGCGCAACTGCACCTTGCCGGCTTTTACCCATGGCCGCGCCTGTTCCCAGAACATGTTGCAGTACGGGCAGTTGGGGTCGCTGAACAGGTAGACGACGCGCGGGGCGTTTTTGTCGCCGTCCTGGATCCAGCTGCTTTTTTCCATTTTGGCCCAGACTTCCTTGGCCATCGGCGCGTACACCAGTTTTTCCAGGGGCGCGCTGCTCAGGTCATTGCCCTGGGCGTCGTACAGGTTGCCGGCGATCACGCTCTTGCCGTCGGCGGTCAGGTACAGCGCCATGCCGCGGTTCTGGTATTGCGCGGCGTAGCCGGTGAGGCCGCTGGGGGCGTCGAACTTGCCGAGGATTTTGGCGCCTTTGGCTTCGATCTGTTTGATCGGTGCCGGCCAGTCTTCGGCCTGGGCCAGGGTAGCCGCCAGTGTCAGCGGCAGCAGGGTCAGCAGGTGGCGGAGGCGAGGCATGTCGGTTTCCTTGTGGCGGCAGGGGCGGTGTCGAAGGGTTCCATGGCACGGGCCAGGCTGGCCTGGGACAACTCGCCCAGGTGGCTGTTGATCAGGCGCCCGTCGGCTTGGTAGAACAGCGTGGTGGGCAGGGCCATGGAGCCCACGGCCTGGCCGAGGCGGCCGCTGGCGTCGAACAACACGTTGTCGAGGGTCAGGCCTTGGGTGGCGAGGAAGGTGCTGACGCTTTGCATGCTTTCGGCCTGGTTGACGAACAGGAAGGTCACGTCGGGGCGCATGCGCTGGGCGTTTTCCAGCACCGGCATTTCGCGGCGGCACGGCGGGCACCAGGTGGCCCACAGGTTGATCACCAGCGGGCCGCCCTGGTAATCCGCCAGTTGCACCACTTCGCCATTGGCGTTGCGCAAGGTGATGTCCGGCAGGCGTGTGCCTTTTTCATACACGCTCAAGGACAGGCTGGTCATGCCCCAGAACACCAGCCCGGTGATGACCCCGGCGCTCAGGGGCTTGCGCAGCGCCGGGCGACGCCAGCCATAGAGCAGTGCACCGAGGATCAGGGCGACGATACCGGGCCAGGCGAGAAAACCGCCGTCGCGCAGGTCGACCATCTGCAGCCAGTCGTTGCTGTAGTAACTCCAGTACATCAGCACGAAGCTGACGCGGGCCGCCAGCATGCCCAGCAGGAACAGGCTGAACAGCACCGATTCCGGATTTTCACCGCCACGCTTGGCCACGCGCCAACCCACCAGGGTGGCGAGAATCAACGCGCTGATCAGCAGGATGTGATTCAGGGCGATGGCGAAGGTGCCGATGGTCAGGGTCAGCATCAGAGGGCGTCCCGGGCTTGAGTCCAGCGTTGCAGGAAAGCGGCGGCATCCACTTCGCCGGTGATGCGCTGGGCGCGGCGTTCCTCACCGTCAGGGCCGATCCACACGAAGCTGGGCGGCCCCGGCACCTGGTAGCGGCCCAGCAGTGCGCGGCTGGCGGCATTGTCGGCGGTGACGTCGAGGCGTAGCAGGCGTACATCCTTCAGCGCGTCGAGCACTGCGGGTTTGCCGAACACCTGTTTTTCCATGATCTTGCACGACACGCACCAGTCGGCGTAGTAGTCCAGCAGTACCCATTGGCCCTGGGCCTTGGCGCTGTCGAGCTGGCCTTGCAGCACGCCGGGGTCATTGATGGTCATGAAGGCTTCGTGGGCGGTGGGTGCGGCGGTGGTCCGCGAGCCACTGTAGACCTTCAACGGTTGCCACAGGTCATCGCTGCCACCCGCCGCACCCACCAGCAGCAGGCCGCCCCACACCCCCACGACCACGGAACCGGCGCCGAACAGCATGGCGACCCGCCCGAAATCCTGGGCCAGGCGCCAGCCGCAATAGGCCATGGACATGGCCAGCACGCCCCACAGGCCGAGCCACAGGCTTTCGTCGATCACCGGGCGAATCATCAGCACGGCGGTGGCCAGGAACAGGAAGCCGAAGATGCCCTTGAGCACATTCATCCAGGTGCCCGGCTTGGGCAGGAAACGGTTGCCCACGGTCACCAGCAACAGCAGCGGCACGCCAATGCCGATGCCCATGGCGAACAGGATCAGGCCGCCGTGCAGGGCATTGCCGCTCTGGGCGATGTACAGCAATGCACCGGCCAGGGGCGCGGTCATGCACGGCCCCACCAGCAGGCCGGACAGCGCGCCGAGCACCCCGGCGCCGACCAGGCTGCCGCCGCTCTGGTTGCGGCTGACGTTATCCAGGCGATCGCGCAAGGCCACGGGCAGTTGCAGTTCGAAGAAGCCGAACATCGGCAGGGCGAGGATCACGAACAAGGCGGCGAAGCTGCCGAGGATCCACGGGGTTTGCAACAGCGCCGCGAGGTTGGCGCCGAGCAGGGCGGCGAGTACACCGAGCGCCGCATACACCAGCGCCATGCACACCACGTAGCTGCCGGCCAGGGCAAAGCCGCGACGCGGGCTGGCGCCACTGCCCACCACCAGGCCGGCGAGGATCGGCAGCATCGGCAACGAACACGGGGCAAACGCCAGCAGCAGGCCCAGGCCGAAGAACACCAGCAGGCTCCAGCCCAGGCTGCGTTGTTGCAGGCCGCTGGCCAGGCTCTGGTCCTGGGCTTCGGCGGTGGCCGCAACGGCGGGGTTGCCGCCCAGGTCTACGCTGATCGACTGCGGCGGATAGCACAGCCCCGCATCGGCGCAGCCCTGCCAGCCGAGCTTGACCTGGCCGGTGACACCGGCGGGAATCTTCACTTCCAGGCCCTGGCGATACACTTCCTGCTCGCCAAAGAACTCGTCGCTATGGGCTTCGCCTTGCGGCAGCACGGGCTTTTCGGCCAGGCCATCGAACTTCATGCGCTGCTTGTACAGGTAATAACCGTCGGCAATCTGCCAATACAGCTGGGTCTCGCCACTTTCAAGACGTTCGGAGGTAAAGGTGAAGGCCTTGCCCACCGGGAGGAAATCGGCTTTGGTCTCAAACGGATTGCCCGGCGCGGCCTGGGCGAACCCCGCGAATAACACCAGCAGAAAGGTAAACAGATGCCGCATGGTCAAGCCTTAGTTCGATGCAAGTGAGGCACACAATGTGTGGCGTTGATTAACCGATGATTAACCGGGCGCTATTCTAAAGTGTAGGGATTATCTGAGCTTGCATCTTTTCACGGCATAATCTGCGCTTAATCCGCTGCACTTTTAATCCCCCCATCTTTCATGAAGGGTTCAGCATGCACGTACTGGTCTGTGAAGACGACGAACTGATCGCCAGCGGCATCGTGGCCGGCCTCGGTGCCCAGGGCTTTACAGTCGAGCGCGTGGCCACGGCTGCCGCTGCGCGCGCGATGCTCAAGGCGGCGACCTTCGACATCATGGTGCTCGACCTCGGCCTGCCCGACGAAGACGGCCTCAAGCTGCTGCAACAGCTGCGCAGCCAGGGCCTGGAGATTCCGGTGCTGATCCTTACCGCGCGGGACTCGGTGACCAACCGCGTCGACGGCCTGCAAGCCGGTGCCGATGACTACCTGCTCAAACCCTTCGACCTGCGCGAATTGGCCGCACGCCTGCAAACCCTGCTGCGCCGGATGGCGGGGCGCAGCGTCAACCTGATCGAGCACGGCCGGCTGACCTACGACCCGAGCAGTCGCGAAACCCTGTTGGGCGGCCAGCCGGTGGACCTGTCCCGACGTGAACAGGCGCTGTTGCAGGCGCTGTTGCACAACAAGGGCCGGGTGCTGTCCAGCGAGCAACTCAAGGACAGCGTCTACGGCTTCAACGATGAACTGGAAAGCAACGCCCTCAACGTGCATATCCATCACCTGCGGCGCAAGTTGGGCAATGGCATCGTCGAGACCGTACGCGGCCTGGGTTATCGCCTCGGCCCGGCAGATGATGGAGAGAACGCTTCGTGAAAAGCCTGCGCCTGCGCCTGACGTTCAAGCTCGGCGCCGCGTTTGTGCTGATCTGGGCCCTGGCGGCGGCCTGGATGCTTAACGACCTGCGCAACCAGATGATGTTTTCCCTCGACCAGCGCCTGGTGGCGTCGGCGCGCATGGTGGCGGGCCTGACCGAGCAGATGCCGGGCCTGGCCAGTGTCAGCGGCGGCGCGCATTTCAGTGCCGAGCAACTGAATGTGCCGGGGGGCATGGCCTGCCAGGTCAGCTCCTTGCGCGGGGAAATCCTCGCCCGCAGCCATACCACGCCGGATGAGGGCCTGGAGTCGCGCAAGAGCGGCTTTCGTGACCAAGTCATCGATGGCGTGGGATGGCGCAGTTTTACCCTGTCCCGTGGCGACCTGTTGATCACCACCGCCGACCGCCAGGTGGAGCGCGAGGCGCTGAACCTGTCGATCCTGCTCGCCGCCTCGGTGCCGGTGGGCGTGGCGATGCTCGGTTGCCTGTGCCTGTTGTGGCTGGGCATCGGCCAGAGCC
Source organism: Pseudomonas sp. 8 R 14 (assembly GCF_900005955.1). Classification (NCBI taxonomy): domain Bacteria; kingdom Pseudomonadati; phylum Pseudomonadota; class Gammaproteobacteria; order Pseudomonadales; family Pseudomonadaceae; genus Pseudomonas; species Pseudomonas sp. 8 R 14. The sequence continues at coordinate 27,207 of NZ_CVTH01000084.1, forward strand.
TGCTGCCGCTCAACCGCATGCGTGACGCGCTGATGCGCCGCAGTGCCGATTCCCTCGAACCGTTGCAGATCCACCCATTGCCCAGCGAACTCAAGCCGCTGCTCGACACCCAGAACCAACTGCTGCAACGCATCGCCAAGACCATCGAGCGCGAACGCCGCCTCACCGGCGACGCAGCCCACGAGCTGCGCAGCCCGCTGACGGCGATCAAGACCCACCTGCAAGTGGCGCGCATGACCGAGGGCGCGGCCCGCGACCAATCCCTGGCCCATGCCGAGGAGGGCGCCGACCGCTTGCATCGCACCCTGGAGCAATTGCTGCTGTTGGCGCGGGTGGAAGGCAGCCTGTCATTCGACGATGGCTTGCAGTCCAGCGCCGAGGAAGTCGCGCGGCTGGCGATCCAGGACGCGAATGCCGGCGATAATGGGCGTATCGACCTGAACCTGGCGGACAACCTCAGCGAAACCCCGGTGGACATGCCGGTGGGCCTGGCGGTCGCGGCCCTGCGCAACCTGCTGGACAACGCCCTGCGCCATACACCCGCAGACACACGGGTGGAGCTCAGTGTGTTCACCGCCGCCGATCACGTGATCTTCCGCGTGCGCGACCACGGCAAGCAGATCTCCCCCGAAGACCTGCAATACCTCACCCAACGCTTCTGGCGCAATGGCAACAGCGAGGGCTGTGGCCTGGGCCTGGCGATCGTGCAGGCGATCGTGCAGCGCTGTTCCTGCTCGTTGACGTTCGATAGCCAGGTGGATGGCCTGCGCGTTGACCTGGGCATGCCGTTGCGACGCTGACCGCGTTTTTTCACTAGCCAAATAGTTACCGCCCGCTTGAAGTGCAAGCCTTCAGGATGGCGGTAATTTTTTTGCGCTTGAACGGGCCGAAAGACTCGGCCTGTATTGAAAAGGACGGTTCTTATGTTGGTCATCGATACCAGTTTCCCCGCCAGGGATTTCAACGAACGTCACGGCGAACCCGTGCGGCAGGTGATCCTGCATTACACCGCGGCGCCGTTCGCCTCCTCCTTGCGCACCCTGACCCGGAACGGGGTCAGCGCGCATTACCTGCTGCCAGATCCCCATGAGCCCGGCTACCGCGCCGCCGGGTATGACGAGTTGCGCGTGTTTCGCCTGGTGCACGAAAACCAGCGCGCCTGGCATGCCGGGGCGAGTCACTGGGCGGGGCGCGATAACCTCAACAGTCGGGCGATCGGCATCGAGATTGTCAACCTGGCCCGGGATGACGGGGGCGTATTCACCTTTCCAGCGTACGGCCAGGAGCAGGTGGCGGTGTTGATTGCATTGCTTCGCGACATCCTTGGGCGTTACCCGCAGATCGGGCCGGCCGACATTCTCGGGCACTCGGACGTGGCGTACTGGCGCAAGAGCGATCCGGGACCGCGCCTGCCGTGGCGCGGTTTGTTCGAGGCGGGAGTCGGGGCGTGGTTCGACGAGTCGACGCGGGCCATGTACCAGCGCCGGTTTTGTGTCGGGCTGCCGCCTGAAGTGGAGGTGGAGCGGGCATTTCAGCGCTATGGCTATAAGCCGGCGCAGAATCGCCAGGCGTTCGAGCAGCGCACCCGGGCGTTTCAGATGCACTTTCGGGCGCGGGATTATTGTGGTGTGTTGGATGCCGAGACCTGCGCGATCCTGTATGCCCTGAATGAAAAGTACCGCGGACTGTAAAGCCCGGCATATTTGGATCTTCATGCATCAGTTACCGACAACAGCCCCTAAATCCGATTGAAGCTGGTGCGTTTCCAGAACAGGAAATCCGTGCGCATGCCCTTGGGCCAGACGCCAACGGATCGGCAGTTTGGTCACCATCATCCGCGTATTGAGGGATCGAGAGATGTCAGTCGCTACCAGCCGTATCGAAGATACCCAGGTGCATGAAACGCTTTATCAGTTCGACGAAAGCCCGCTGCTGGCCCGCCAGCGCCAGCAGGAATCCAACGCCCGCAGTTACCCACGGCGCATTCCCCTGGCGCTCAAGCGCGCCAAGGGGATCTATGTGGAAGACGTGGAGGGCCGCAGTTTCATCGATTGCCTGGCCGGCGCCGGCACCCTGGCGTTGGGGCACAACCACCCGGTGGTGATCCAGGCCATCCAGCAAGTGCTGAGCGACGAACTGCCGTTGCACACCCTGGACCTGACCACTCCGGTCAAGGACCAGTTTGTGCAGGACCTGTTCGGCCTGCTGCCGGCGGAGCTGGCGCGGGAAGCCAAGATCCAGTTCTGCGGCCCCACCGGTACCGATGCCGTGGAAGCAGCATTGAAATTGGTGCGTACTGCCACGGGGCGCAGCACGGTGCTGTCGTTCCAGGGCGGTTATCACGGCATGAGCCAGGGCGCGTTGAGCCTGATGGGCAGCCTGGGGCCGAAAAAACCCTTGGGTGCCTTGCTCGGCAATGGCGTGCAGTTTTTGCCATTCCCTTACGACTACCGTTGCCCGTTCGGTCTCGGCGGCGCAGAAGGCGTGCGGGTCAACCTGCATTACCTGGAAAACCTGCTCAACGACCCGGAAGCCGGGGTGTTGCTGCCGGCGGCGGTGATTGTCGAGGTGGTGCAGGGCGAGGGCGGGGTGATCCCGGCCGATCTCGACTGGCTGCGCGGCCTGCGGCGCATCACCGCGCAGGCCGGCGTGGCGTTGATCGTCGATGAGATCCAGAGCGGTTTCGGCCGTACCGGCAAGATGTTTGCCTTCGAACACGCCGGCATCATTCCGGATGTGGTGGTGATGTCCAAGGCCATCGGCGGCAGCCTGCCGTTGGCGGTGGTGGTGTATCGCGACTGGCTCGACACCTGGCTGCCGGGCGCCCATGCCGGGACATTCCGTGGCAATCAGATGGCCATGGCGGCCGGTTCGGCGGTGATGCGCTACCTCAAGGAGCACGACTTGGCCGGCCATGCGACCGTCATGGGCGAGCGCCTGGGCGAACACCTGCGCATCCTGCAGCGTGACTACCCGCACCTGGGGGATATTCGCGGGCGCGGGCTGATGCTCGGTGTGGAACTGGTGGACCCGGACGGCGCCCTGGATATCCAGGGCCACCCGCCGGTGCATCGCCAGCTGGCACCGCTGGTACAGCGTGAATGCCTCAAGCGCGGCCTGATCCTCGAGCTGGGCGGCCGGCATGGCAGCGTGGTGCGCTTCCTGCCGCCACTGGTGATCACCGCCGCCGAGATCGACCGCGTGGCCGAGATCTTCGGGCGCGCCCTGGCGGCAGCCGTCGCCAGCCTCTAATTTTTTGGCGTGTTGGTACGTTTCTACAGATATCAGCGCTGCGCATGGTGCGCAGCCAGCCTTTGAGCGATGGAGAACAGCAATGACCTCAGTATTTGACCGCGACGACATCCTGTTTCAGGTAGTGGTCAACCATGAAGAACAGTATTCCATCTGGCCCGACTACAAGGCCGTGCCGGAAGGCTGGCGCACCGTGGGCAAGAGCGGCCTGAAGAAAGAGTGCCTGGCCTACATCGAAGAAACCTGGACCGATATGCGTCCGTTGAGCCTGCGCCAGAAGATGGACGGCGCAACGCTGGCCTGACGCAAAACCTGCAGTAGGCCGGCCTGTCGTGGTGGGCGGGCCTGTTGTGGCGAGCGGGCTTTTTGTGGCAAGCGGGCTTGTTGTGGTGAGCGGGCTTGCCCCGCGCTGGGCTGCGAAGCAGCCCCAAAACCAGCCGCTGAGTTATGTCTGATACACCGAGTGCTTCTTGAGTGGGGCTGCTTCGCAGCCCAGCGCGGGGCAAGCCCGCTCACCACAAAAAGCTCACCACAAACCACAATAAGCTCATCACATTCGCCATGACCTTACGCGTTCTTGTCCTTCTCCAACCCCGCCGCAGCCCCCGTCACCACTTGCACACTCAAGCGCGGCGTGGCCAGGTCCAGACCGGCGTCATCCAGATGCCGCTTCAGTGACAGGTTGAACGCCCGCGACACTTCCCACTGCTTGATCGGCGCCGTCTTGAACCGCGCGCGCAGGATCGCACTGCCCGACTCGAAGCTTTCCACCCCCTGGATCTCCAGCGGCGACCAGATATTGCGGCGTTGCAGCGGATCGTTACGCATTTTCTGGCCGACATCGCGCATCAGCTTGATCGCATCGTCGATTTCCATGTTGTAGGGGATCGCCACCCGGAAGATTGCATAGCCGAACTCCCGCGAGTAGTTCTTGATGCTCTTGATCTCGCTGAACGGGATGGTGTGCACGATGCCGTCAATGTCGCGCAGGCGCACGGTACGGATGGTCAGGCCTTCGACGGTGCCGAGGTGGCCGCCGACGTCCACGTAGTCATCGATGGCCAGGGAGTCTTCGATGATGATGAACAGGCCGGTGATCAAGTCGGCCACCAGTGACTGCGCACCAAAACCGATGGCCAGGCCGATCACACCGGCACCGGCCAGCAGTGGCGTGACGTTCATGCCCATGTTCGCCAGGGCGACGATGGCGGCGATGATGAAGATGGTCACGAACAGCACGTTGCGGATCAGCGGCATCATGGTCTGCGCGCGGGCATTGGCCAGGCCTTTGCGCGAGCGGGTGAGGGCGTGATGGATGGCGGTGTCGCTGAGGATCCAGATCAACCAGGCAAATAGCAGCGTGCCGCCCAGGCCGAACAGCTTGACGCTGATTTCATGGCCGTCGCCTTCGGTAAAGCGGATCAGCGACAGGCCCCACACCCGCAGCCCCAGTTCGATAAACACCAGCCACACCACCAGGTGGGCGAGGGTGTAGACGAAGCTTTTCAGGCGTTCGGAGTACAGCGCATGGCGCTTGTGCCCACGCTGCGGCTTGAGCGCATGGCGCCGCACCAGGCCGTTGATCACCATGCACAACACCAGCAACACCGTGCACAACAGCGACTGGCGCAGGGCGGTGCTGGTGTCGCCGGCGGAGACGAACGTGGCGAACAGCGAGATGCCCACCAACAGCAAGGCGGGGATGTACCAGAAGGTGCCGATGATCTCGATGGTGTCGCTGAGGGCCCGGCGGGTCAGGCGGCGCGACAGGGGCTGGTTGCGGATCAGGTGGGCGATCGGCCGCCGGAAACGCAGTATGAACACGCCGGTGGACAGCGCGGCCATCACATTGGCGACCGTGGCCGCCGTGTGGGCCAGGTGTTGGCCGAGCGCAGCCACCAGCCGCGGGTCGCTCAAGGCTTCACCAAAGGCGGCAAAGCTGCCGATCCACCACAACGGGCGGAACGCCTGGTGGCGCAGGATATACAGCGCGCGGTGGCGGTGCGGGCCGTCGAGCAGGGAGAAGGCAATCACACAGATCGCCGAGAAACAGGTACCGACCACCAGCGCATAAGCCAGCACCATTGCCAGGGATTTGCCCAGGGACGAGGGCAGGGCGTAGCTCAGGTACACGGTGATCACCAGTGCGATCAGCCAGGGCCCCAATTTGCGCAGGGCGAAGCGCAGCATGTCCCAGGTACGCGGGTGTTGCGGCAACTCCTCGGGCAGGCCGAAGCGCTCGCGTACCCGGTGGCTCAGCCAGATCAACGCGGCTGCCAGCAGGCTCCATACCGCGAGAATCACTGCAAAGCCGAAAATGATCGGCAGCCATTCGCTGGCCGGCAGCATCAGTGCGCTGAGTTCGTCCTTGGCCAGGTCGATTTCATTCGACCAGCGCCCCAGCGGGCTGTCGGCGCCGGAGAACTGCTGCTCCAGGCCCGACAGCGTACTGCCGATCAGCCCGAGCACGCCTTGCTCGGCGGCGGGCTGGGCCTTCTGGGTAGCGGCGCGCAGCTTCTTCAAGTCGCTCAGCAACTGGGTGCGTTGCTGGTCGTTTTCCAGGGTCTTGATCACCTCGTCCAACGACTGCCCCAACGGCACGTCGGCCTGGGGTTGGGTCTTGGTGGTGCCGAGCAGCCCGGGCAGGCCCACCGCTTGGGCAGACGAGAGCGGCAGCAGCGTGAGCAGGGCGATCAGGAAACAGCAGGGCAGCGCAAACAGACGGGAAAGCACGAGGCGGTCAACCTTGGAAACGACGGGTTGAGCGAGTGTACGAGTGCAAGCGTCATTCGGCCAGTTTGGCGAGGATCTTGTACACCACGGTGCCCAGGATCAGCAGCATGCCGACCCACATGCCGAATACGCCGAGGGGCTTGTCGCGGAAGTTGAAGCCAACGGCGAGCATGATCATGCCGATCAGGATAGGGATAAGCATGGCGTGGAAAGAGGACATGGAGATCATGGGGCGACGGCCTTGTCGGAGTGGGAATACTGACAAGTCTAGGTCGGATTGCAGGAAATGCAGGTGATGCAGATCAGGTGGACGTAAACCAAATGTGGGGGGCAAGTGCGAATCGTCGCACCGCCCCTCCCACATGTTGACGACATCCATTCCTGGTCTTAGGGCAGGTCGTGGCTGGCGTAGAACGCGCCCAACACCTTCACCAGATGCGCCAGGTCATGGCTGCCGCACAGTTCACGAATGGAGTGCATGGCAAACGTCGGCAAACCGATATCCACCGTACGCACACCCAGGTGGCTGGCGGTGATCGGGCCGATGGTCGAGCCGCAGCCCATGTCGCTGCGCACCACAAAGCTCTGCACCGGCACTTCCTGGGCCATGCACAGGTGACGGAAGAACCCGGCGGTTTCGCTGTTGGTGGCGTAGCGCTGGTTGCTGTTGACCTTGATCACCGGGCCGGCATTGAGCTTGGGGCCGTGGTTGGCGTCGTGCTTGTCGGCGTAGTTCGGGTGTACGCCGTGGGCATTGTCGGCCGACACCAGCAGGGATTTCTGAATGGTGCGTACGAATTCATCACCTTCAGGCAACAGGCGACGCAGGGTCTGTTCCAGCATCGGGCCGTCGGCACCGCAGGCCGAGCAGGAACCGACTTCCTCGTGGTCGTTGCACACCAGCACGCAGGTTTCGTCGCTCTCGCTGGTGAGCAAGGCTTGCAGGCCGGCGTAGCACGACAGCAGGTTGTCGAGGCGCGCGCCGGCGATGAAGTCGCCATTGAGGCCGATGACGGCGGCGCTCTGGGTGTCATAGAAGCTCAACTCGTAGTCGAGCACCACATCGGCGTTCAGCCCATGCTCCCGTGCCAACTGCTCGGTGAGCACGGCACGGAAGTCCACGCGTTCATCACCGGCAAATTGCGCGAGGATCGGCGGCAATTCGGTCTGGGCATTGATCGCCCAGCCCTGGTTGGCTTCACGGTTCAGGTGAATGGCCAGGTTGGGGATGATAGCGATGGGCAGCTTGAAGTCGATCAGCTGGCTTTCGACCTTGCCGTCACGGCGGAAGGTGACGCGGCCGGCCAGGGACAGGTCGCGGTCGAACCACGGCGCCAGCAGCGCGCCGCCGTAGACTTCCACGCCGAGTTGCCAGAAGCCCTGGCGTTGCAGCTCAGGCTGGGGCTTGACCCGCAGGCACGGGCTGTCGGTATGGGCGCCGACCAGGCGAATCCCGCCTTGCAACGGCGAATGGCGGCCGAGCTTGAAGGCGATGATCGAGGAATCGTTGCGGGTCACGTAGTAGCGACCGTTGGCTTCGGTGGCCCAGGTCTCGCGCTCGTCGAGGCGCTGGAAACCGGCCGCTTCCAGGCGCTGGGCCAGGGCGGCGGTGGCATGAAAAGGAGTAGGGGAGGCCTTGAGGAAGTCGATCAGGCCTTGATTCAACGCTTCGCGCATAAATAGCTCCAGACAGCAATGCGCGGAGTTTACCGTTCGAGGGCGAGAAGTGCACAGAACAAATGTGGGAGGGGGCAAGTCGCACCGCCCGTCCCACATGTACTGTATTTACAGCTTTAGAAGGGAGCCGGGCACTCAAAGCGCAAGCGCTCGCCGCTTTGCGGGTGAGTGAAGCTCAGCATGCTTGCATGCAGGCACAGGCGCGGCCACGCAGCCAGGGCCTGTTCATGGGCATACAGACCGTCACCGAGCAACGGATGCCCGATGGACAGCATATGCACGCGCAACTGGTGCGACCTTCCGGTAATCGGCGTCAGCTCGACGCGGCACCAGTCGCCACACCGTTCCAGCACTTTCCAGAAGGTCAGCGCGTGCTTGCCGAACTCGTGGTCCACCACATGGCGGGGTTTGGTCGGCGGGTCATAGCGCAAGGGCAGGTCGATGCTGCCGCTGTCCAGTTCCGGCTGGCCCCAGGCCAAAGCGGTGTAGGCCTTTTCGGTTTCGCGGTCGTGAAACTGGCGGGACAGTTCGCGATGGGTATCGGCGTCCCGGGCCAGCAGGATGATCCCCGAGGTTTCCCAGTCCAGGCGATGGACGATGCGGGCTTCGGGGTAGCCGTTTTCCTGCAGGCGGGTGATCAGGCAGTCCTTGTTGTCATCGGCGCGGCCAGGCACCGAGAGCAACAGGGTCGGCTTGTTCACCACCAGGACAGCGTCGTCCTGATGCAGGATATGAATAGTGGACAGCGGCATTAAACAGCCTCGTAACAAACGCCAACGGCGGCTCGACCACCCGGTTCCCGCAAAGGGATCAAGGTGACCGAGCCGCCGTGGCGGCCGCCTGTTCGATCAACGATCAGGCAGGGTGATATTGAGTTCCAGAATCGAGCAGCTGCCGTCATTTTCCAGGGCGACATGCACGTCATCGTTGCCGATATTGACGTACTTGCGGATCACCTCCACCAGTTCCTTCTGCAAGGCCGGCAGGTAATCCGGGGTACTGCGTTGGCCGCGTTCGTGCGCCACGATGATCTGTAGACGCTCTTTCGCGACCGACGCGGTGCTTGGCTTTTTGTTGGCGCGAAAGAAGTCGAGAAATTTCATTGTTTAGTTGCCTCCAAAGATACGCTCGAAGAATCCCTTCTTCTTAACATCGAGGAAGCGATGTTCCACGGTCTTGCCCAGCAAGCGATCAACCGCATCGCTGTACGCCTGGCCGGCGTCGCTCTGGTCGTCGAGAATCACCGGGACGCCCTGGTTGGACGCCTTCAGCACGGCCTGGGATTCCGGGATCACGCCCAGCAGGGTCACGGCGAGGATGTCCTTGACGTCTTCAACACCGAGCATTTCGCCGTTACTGACGCGCTCAGGGTTGTAGCGGGTGAGCAGCAGGTGTTCCTTGATCGGGTCCTGGCCTTCCTCGGCGCGCTTGGACTTGCTGGCCAACAGGCCGAGCATGCGGTCCGAGTCACGTACCGAAGACACTTCCGGGTTGGTCACCACGATGGCTTCATCGGCGAAGTACATCGCCAGGTGAGCACCGGTTTCGATACCGGCCGGGGAGTCGCATACCACGAATTCGAAGGTTTCCTTCAGCTCGGCGAGAACCTTGCCTACGCCTTCCTTGGTCAGCGCATCTTTGTCGCGGGTCTGGCTGGCGGCCAGTACGTACAGGTTCTCAAGGCGCTTGTCCTTGATCAGGGCCTGTTGCAGGTTGGCTTCACCGTTGACCACGTTGACGAAGTCGTACACCACGCGGCGTTCGCAGCCCATGATCAGGTCGAGGTTACGCAAACCGACGTCGAAGTCGACGATGACTGTCTTGTGGCCGCGCAGAGCGAGGCCGGTACCGATAGCGGCGCTGGTGGTGGTCTTACCCACACCACCCTTGCCGGATGTAACCACGAGAATCTTGGCCAAGGTGTTTCACCCCTAAGGAAAAAGGACTTTTCAGCCCCTGAAAAACATCTCTTGGAACTCGCCGCAGGCGGACAGCCTTTGTAGGAAAAAGACGGGTTTTCGCAGGAAAAACGCCAACCTTCAAATGTTCCTACGCAAGTAATGCCAGTTTCGCTGTGCTATCAGAGTCTAGAGATGCTTGGAAAATGCGGCAGTATCCGTTAAAGACGGATGATGTTCAACACATCGCCCGACAGGCTGACCTGCACCGCGGCTCCCCACAGTGGATCGCGGCGCAAATCTTCCGAAACCTTGTACTGGCCCGCGATGGACACCAGCTCAGCGGTCAATTGCTGGCAAAAAATGCGCGCCTTGGTATCCCCCTTGATGCCGGCGAGGGCACGTCCGCGCATCGGGCCGTATACATGGATATTGCCATCGGCGAGAAGTTCCGCGCCGGGACTGACCGAAGAGATCACCACCAGGTCGCCGCCCTGGGCGTAAATCTGCTGTCCGCCGCGTACGGGCGTGGTGATTATCTTTGTAGGCTTGATCGTCGGTTCCGCTGGTTTTTCCGGTTTTTTCTGCACTTCGCCGACCAAAGGTTCCAGTGGACGCTCACGCGCGCCGGAGGGTGGCAGTACTGGCAGTTCAATGGCGATGGCTGCGGCAATGTCTTCGATGCGGCTGGCACGAATCGCCAGGGTTCGCAGGCCATGGGAGCGGCACACGCGCATCAGGCCGGGCAGGTCGATGCTGCCCTGGCCGGCCGGCAGTTTGTCCAGGGCCAGTACCAGCGGGGCGTTGTTGAAGAAGTTCGGCGCCAGGGCAACCTTGGCGGCGAGCTGGCGGTCCAGGGCGTCGAGGTCGTTGCGGGCCAGTTCCAGCACGGTGATGGCGAGCATGCTGCCTTTCAGCTGGAACACGGGATCTTGGTCTAGCGGTTCGGTTTGGCTCATGGTCGGCAAAAAGCGGCTTGTCACGAAAAGTGTCGAGACTTATAACGAGAACACTCACTGGCCGCAAGCCGAGTCGAACCGTTGTAGAATGCGCGGCCCTGTCTTTCCCGGAATCTGTAATGGATCGCCCGCGTTTTCGAGCTGTATTTTTTCACCCGCGCTTTTGGCTGTTATGGCTGGGACTCGGCCTGCTCTGGCTGGTGACCCAACTGCCGTACCGTGCGCTGCTGACCATTGGTCGCCTGCTGGGTGCAGGCATGTACCGTGTGGCCGGCGAACGTCGCCGCATCGCCGCACGCAACCTGGAACTGTGCTTCCCGGAAAAAACCGCCGCAGAGCGCAAGAAGCTGCTCAAGGAAAACTTTGCCTCCACCGGCATTGCCTTCTTTGAAATGGCCATGAGCTGGTGGTGGTCGCGCCAGCGCCTGGCGCGCCTGGCCCATGTCGAAGGCCTGGAACACCTCAAGCAGGCCCAACTGGATGGCAAGGGCGTGATCCTCATGGCCCTGCACTTCACCACCCTGGAAATCGGTGCGGCCCTGCTGGGGCAGAAGCACACCATCGACGGCATGTACCGCGAGCACGGCAACCCGCTGTTCGACTATATCCAGCGCCGTGGCCGCGAGCGGCATAACCTCGACTCCCTGGCGGTCGAGCGCGAAGACGTGCGCGGCATGCTCAAGCTGCTGCGTGCCGGTCGCGCCATCTGGTATGCACCGGACCAGGACTACGGCGCCAAGCAAAGTCTCTTCGTGCCGCTGTTCGGCATCCAGGCCGCCACCGTGCCTGCCACCAGCAAGTTCGCCAAGCTGGGCAAGGCGCTGGTGGTGCCGTTCACCCAGGAGCGCCTGGCGGATGGCAGCGGTTACCGCCTGGTCATCCACCCGCCGTTGACCGACTTCCCCGGCGAAAGCGATGAAGTCGACTGCCTGCGCATCAACCAGTGGGTCGAAGCCTCGGTGCGTGAATGTCCCGAGCAATACCTGTGGACCCATCGCCGCTTCAAGAGCCGGCCACCGGGCGAACCCAAGCTGTACGAAAAACGTCGTCGCTAAGACCGACTTTCCCCCCACGTGGAGTGATGCAATGCGCGCAGCTGAACCGGTTACAGGCTTGATTCTTTCCGGCGGCGGGGCGCGAGCGGCGTATCAGGTGGGGGTATTGGCGGCGATTGCCGAGCTGTTGCCGCCGGGGGCGCCCAATCCGTTTCCGGTGATCGTCGGCACGTCGGCCGGTGCGATCAATGCGGTGAGCCTGGCCAGCGGTGCGATGGACTTCACGGCGGCCATCCAGCGCCTGACCGCGTTCTGGCAGGGGTTTCGCAGCCACCTGGTATTGCGCAGCGATTGGCCGGGGGTGGTGCGCCAGGCGAGTCGCTTCTTTACCCACAGCTTGCTGGGCCTGGGCCGGCAGTTACCGGTGGCGCTGCTCAACAGCTCGCCGCTGCGGGACTTGTTGCAGGACAAACTGCATTTGGCAGGTATCGACGAGGCCATCCGCCAACAGCACCTGCATGCGGTCGCCGTCACGGCCTTCGGCTATGAATCCGGGCAGGCGGTGACCTTCTATCAGGGCGGCGGCACCATCGACGCCTGGTTGCGCCATCGGCGTATCGGTGTGCCGACGCAACTCACGGTTGAACACCTGCTGGCCAGTTCGGCGATCCCCTTGCTGTTTGCCCCGGTGAAGCTCGACCAGGAATACTTCGGCGACGGCGCGGTGCGCCAGTCGGCGCCCATCAGCCCGGCGCTGCACCTGGGGGCGACCCGGGTGCTGGTGGTGGGTGTCAGCGGTAACCCGCGGGGCAATGAACCGATGGCGCAACGCACCTATACCGGCCAGGAGCCGACGTTGGCCCAGATCGGCGGGCATATGCTCAACAGCACATTCATCGACAGCCTGGAAAGCGATATCGAACTGCTGGAGCGTCTGAACCAGTTCAGCCATCACCAGCCAGCCGACAGTGCGGCCCGTGGCCTGGCGCCGGTGGAAGTACTGGTGATTGCGCCAAGCCAGCCGATCGACGAAATCGCCGCAAGGCATCGGCAGGAATTGCCGGCGGCATTGCGTCTGTTCCTGCGTGGGCCGGGGGCGACCAAGACGAGCGGGGCAGGGGTGCTGAGTTACTTGCTGTTCGAGGCGGGGTATTGCAGCGAGTTGATTGAGTTGGGCAGGAAGGATGCGCTGGCCAAGCGTGAAGAGATCATGCGGTTCCTGGGCTTGGCATGAACCCTTGTAGGAGCGAGCTTGCTCGCGAAGAACCCATAGGCACCGCTTTTGTTCTGAATAAACTCGGTGATCTCTGGTTTTTCGCGAGCAAGCTCGCTCCTACAGGGGGTCAGAAGTGGTACTTGACCAGGAAGCTCGCCGTGTCCTGGGTCGTCTTGAACGCGCCGGAATCCTCGATCCCGTACTTGTTCTTCCAGTAGTCGTATTCAAAGCCCACGTACAACTGCTTGTCGCCCCAATGCAGTGCCTTGCCCAAGTCGTATTTGACCTGCGGGTTGAAGTGCAGGTTGGCGTGGTAAGTGCCACGGGCGTTCTTGTCGTTGTCCACCACCCAATCCATAAAGCCGTCGATCAGGATGTCGGAGTTGCCCACCGGCAGGGTGTACGACCATACCGGGGTGATCTGCCATACACCGTCGCCTGGGCGATTGCCTTCGGTCTGGCGCTGGTAGAAGTTCAGCTGGAAGTAGTCGAAGCCCGGGATGTTCAGGTCGAAGCCAGGGCCGAGCAGGTACGACTCGTTGTCGCCTTCGCCGAACTCATACGTGAAGGCCAGCAACACATCCTTGATCGGGCCGAAGGACAGGTCCTGGTCGAAAATCTTACCGAACGACAGTCGCGGGCTGATCTCACCGTAGTACGTGCTTGGGCCGACGTTGCCGTCTTCCTTGCCGTTGTAAAAGATGCGGTCGACGAAGACGAAGTTGTCGCCGTACTTCCAGGCATCGGCATGTTCGAACGTGACGGTTTGCTGGATCTGTGGGTTGACGGTAAAGCTCTTGCCCCACAGATACGTCAGGCTGTTGTTCTGCCACTGCAACAAGTCACCGGCCACGGCCTGGCCGCCGGCCAGCAGGGATCCCGCCAGCATCAGGCCTTTGAACAGAGGTTTCATTCGGTTGCTCCCGAGTTAAAGTTTTATGGTTTTTCTTCTACACAAGCGCTCTGGTGCGGCGCCTTTGGTGGTTACAAAAGTGGTCTGAATGGTCAGCTTTATTGCTGCAGCAAGACCCGCGCCAAGGCGGCAAACAACCGTCGATTCAAGCGGGCGCGGAGAATACTGGCTCCCACGTCAGGGCTCAAGTGCGCCGTTACAGCGCGCACAGGGCGACAATGGGGCATGTGTCAGGTGTGGGCGGGGTCGACTACGGGGCGTTCGGCCCCGCCGAGAATGTTGAACAGGATATTCAGCGACAGTGCGCTGAGGGTCGCCATGGCGATGCCGCTGTGGGTGATCGGGCTCATCCACACGGGCAACTGTGCGAAGAACTCCGGGCGCACCACGGGGATCAGGCCCATGCCGATGCTCACCGCCACCAGCAACTGGTTGCGACGGTCGGCGATATCGGCCTCCTGGAGGATCTTGATGCCGGTGGCCGCCACCATGCCGAACATGGCGATCGCCGCCCCGCCGAGCACCGCCGGGGGAATCGACGCCACCAGGTACGCGGCCTTGGGCAACAGGCTGAGCACAATCAGGAAGGCACCGGCCATCATTGTCACCGAACGGCAACGCACGCCGGTCATCTGCACCAGGCCGATGTTCTGCGCGAAGGAGGAGTGGGTGAAGGTGTTGAAGAAACCGGCGAAGAACGACGCACCGGCATCACACAGCAAGCCACGGCGCAGCATTTTCGGCGTGACGTCCTGGCCGGTGATCTTGCCCAGCGCCAGGAACATTCCGGTGGATTCGACAAAGATGATCACCACCACCAGGCACATCGACAGGATCGGCGCCAACTCGAACCTCGGCATGCCAAAGTGCAGCGGCGTCACCACTTGCACCCACGGCGCCCGGGCCAGGCCGCTGAGGTCGACCATGCCGATGGCCCCGCACAAGGCGTAACCCAGGCCCATGCCGATCAGCACCGAGATATTCACCCAGAAGCCGCGCATGAAACGGTTGATCAGCAGGATGGTGGTCAGTACCAGGGCGGCAATTGCCAGGTAAATCGGTGAACCGAAGGTGGCGGCTGCGCTGCCGCCGCCGGCCCAGTTCACGGCCACGGGGAATAGCGACAGGCCGATGGCGGTGATCACGGTGCCGGTCACCAGCGGCGGAAAAAAGCGCACGATCCTGGACATGAACGGTGCGATCAGCATGCCGAAGAACCCGGCGGCGATGGTGGCGCCGAAGATTCCCTGCAGGCCGATACCGGGCATGCCGGCCATGGCGACCATGCTGCCGACAGCGGCGAAACTGGCGCCCATCATCACCGGCATACGGATGCCCACCGGGCCGATGCCGAATGACTGCACCAGGGTGGCGATGCCGGCTACCAGCAGGTCGGCGTTGATCAGAAAGGCGATTTCTTCACGGCTCAGGCCGGCGGCCTGGCCAATGATCAGGGGGACGGCGACGGCGCCGCCGTACATCAGCAAGACGTGTTGCAGGCCTACCAGAATCAGTTGCAAGAGGGGCAGCCGCACCATGGCGGGCGCGGCAGGAATCTGCGGTTCGACTAACTCGGTCATGCAACACCTCGGATCTTTTTTATTTTTGTGTTGTGTGGAACGCAATCTTCAAAACACTGCAGGTCCAAATGTGGGAGGGGGCAAGCCCCTCCCACATTTGGAACTATGTGAATCTGTTAGTTGGTACGCGCCCCCTGATTGATCCATGTGCCAATCAAATCCCGCTCCTGCTGGGTCATCTGGGTGATGTTGCCCAACGGCATGATCTGGCTCGCCACCGCCTGCGCCTGGATGCGCGCCGCCTGTTGCTGGATCTGCGCCGGGGTATCGAACATCACCCCGGCCGGTGCGGTGCTGAACAGCGGGCTGGTGGGTTTGGCCGAATGGCACACGGCGCAACGCTCCTGTATCACCCCGTGGACCTTGTCGAAATCAACCGTCGCCTGGGCAGGCGCAGGTGCAGCCGCGGGTTCGGTCGCCGCAGGCGCGGCGGGTTTCAGGCCACCCCCCAATGCGGTTTCCGGCAACGGTTGGTACTCGATGGCCGCAGGTGCCTTGGCAATCGGTTCGGCCGGCTTGGGCCCGGTCACATACGCCAGGCAAATCATCGCCAGTGCGCCCACCGGCAAGGTCCACGCATACTTCTGGCTGTTATGCCGCGTGTTGAAGTAGTGCCGCACCAACACCGCCGCCACCGCGATCCCCGCCAGGATCAGCCAGTTGTATTGGCTGCCGTAGGTGCTCGGGAAGTGGTTGCTGATCATGATGAACAGCACCGGCAGGGTGAAGTAGTTGTTGTGCCGTGAGCGCAGCAGACCCTTGGCCGGCAGGGCCGGATCGGGGGTGCGGTTCTCGGCGATCGCCGCCACCAGCGCGCGCTGCGCCGGCATGATGATGCGGAACACGTTACCGACCATGATGGTGCCGATCACCGCGCCCACGTGCAGGTACGCACCCCGGCCGCTGAACACTTTGCTGAAGCCGTACGCGGCGGCAATCAACAGCACGAACAGGATCAAGCCGAGCAGGGCAGGGCGTTTGCCCAGGGCCGAGTCGCAGAGGAAGGAGTAGATGAACCAGCCGGCGAACAGTGAGCCGATGCCCAGCAAGACGCCTTCGCTGCCACTGAGGCTGCTGCCGGGGGCGAGCAGGTACAGCGTCGGGTTGAGGTAGAACACCACGCACAGCAGCGCGACGCCTGACATCCAGGTGAAATAGGCTTCCCATTTGAACCAGTGCAGGTTGTCCGGCATGGTCGGCGGGGCCAGTTTGTATTTTTCCAGGTGGTAGATACCGCCACCGTGGATCGCCCACAAGTCACCGGACAGGCCGTCCTTGGGGTTGACGCGGTTGAGGTTGTTTTCCAGCCAGACGAAGTAGAACGAAGCGCCGATCCAGGCGACGCCAGTGATCATATGAACCCAGCGCACGCTGAGGTTCAGCCATTCCAACAGATGTGCTTCCACAGTCTTTACCTCTCGCCTGTCACCCTTGTTGTCGGGTGATCCGGCCTTCTCTTATTGGTGGGGGGCGAGGATCAACCGCTCATCCTCTTTGAAAAAATGCTCATCGCAGTTATTGCCTGTGCCACTGCGATCAACCACCAGGAAGTCATCCCGCTTTTCGATCGTCAGCACCGGGTGGTGCCAGACGCCGCGATGGTAATTGATGCCCTGCCTGCCGTTGGTGACGAAGGCGCGGACCAAGCCTGATACAGGTGCATCGCCAAGTGGCGCGACCACGATCAGAAAGGGGTTGCCGAGCAGCGGAATAAAGGCCTGGCTGCCCAGCGGGTGTCTCTCCAGCATGCACACGGTCAGCGGCATATCCAGCGCGTCGGCGCGGAAGATGCTGATGATCGCGTTGTCTTCAGGCTGTGCGGTTTCTACCGTTGCCAGCTTGTGAAAGCGCATGGTCGACCCGTTGTTGATCATGAAGTGATCGCTGCCGTCGGTTTCGATAACGTCTCCGAAAGGGGCGAAGGCTTCTTTGGTCAGGGGTTCGATCATCAGTGTGCGCATGGCTGTCTTCTTTTCCGAATGCTGTGTTGTTTGATCTGCTTGTTTTTGTAGTGAGCGGGCTTGCCCCGCGCTGGGCTGCGTAGCAGCCCCAAAAGACAGGGCCGCTTCGCGCCCCAGCGCGGGGCAAGCCCGCTCACCACAGGGTTCACCGCTTACTTGGCTACTTTGCCCAAAACCCGCAGGCGGCTCACACCGCCATCCGGGAACACGTTCAGGCGGATGTGGGTGATCGGGCCCAGTGCCTTGATCTGCTCGGCGAAGGTGTGTTCGGCGTGCATTTCCAGTTTCTGCGCCGGCAGCAGTTCGCGCCAGAACAGCGATTGGGTTTCGATCTGGCTGTCGGTGCCGCCCTTCACGAAGGCGCCCTGGATCGAGCAGGTGTCCGGGTAGTTGCCCTTGAAGTGCAGGGTGTCGACGATGATTTTCTCGATTTCGCCGGGGTGGCCCAGGGCGACGATCACCCAGTCATTGCCTGGCGTGCGACGGCGGGCGGTTTCCCAGCCATCGCCCATGTTGACGCCACGGCCTGGGTTGAGAATGTTGCTCATGCGGCCGAAGTGCTCGTCGGAACACGCCAGTGCGCGACCGCCGTTCAAGGCTGCGGCGAGGTCGATCTGTTCGTTGTCGCCCACCGAAGACCAATCGCGGAACGGCACGCCGTACACACGCAGACGGGCCACGCCGCCATCCGGGTAGATGTTGAAACGCAGGTGGCTGAACGCCTGGTCGTTGCTGATCTCGTGGTAGTGGTGGCTGTTGCCTTGCAACTCGACGGCCGACAGGACTTCTACCCACTGGGTGTCGTCGTCAGGCTCGCCCGAGGCCAGGAAGCAGGCTTCCAGGGACGCCGACGGCGGATAGTTGCCGGTGAAGAATGACGTGTCGATGTCCACGCCCTTGATCGAACCCGGTACGCCCAGGCGGATCACTGCGCTGTCGTAGCCTTCGAAGCGCTTGCGGCGTGACTCCCAGCCGTCCATCCACTTGCCGTTGTCATCGAAAACGCCCTCCTTCCACACGGCCGGGGTCGGCTGGAACAGGCGGTTGGCGTCGGCGAACCAGTCATCTGTCACGGAGATGATCTTGGTGCCCAGGCGGGCGTCGGCCAGGTTGACGAACTTTTCGAAAGGTACGGGTTGCGCTTTCATTCTTCTTGTCTGCCTTAAATAGAATGGCTGGGGATGGTGGTTTAGAGGGTCAGTAAACGGAACAACGCGATCTTGTTGATCTCGTCCAACGCGCACTTGAACTCGGCATCCACCGAGTTGTGAATGCGCGTTTCGAACGCGGCGAGAATCTGGTGCCGGTTGCTGCCTTTTACCGCCATGATGAAGGGAAACTTGAACTTGGCCTTGTAGGCATCGTTCAGCTCGGTGAAGCGTGAGAACTCTTCGGCCGTGCAGTGGTGAATCCCCGCGCCAGCTTGCTCATCGGTGCTGGCTTGGGTGAGTTGGCCCTGGACGGCAGCTTTGCCGGCCAGGTCAGGGTGAGCGTTGATCAACGCCAACTGACTGGCGTGATCGGCGCTCAACAGGATGTCGCTCATGCGTTGGTGCAGGGTTTCGATCTGGTCGATCGAGGCGTCCTGGCCCAGGTCGAAGGCCTTTTCGGCTACCCATGGCGAATGTTCGTAGATGTCGGCGAAGGCCTGGACGAAGGCGTCGCGGCTCAAGGTCGAGGGTTTCAAGGTCTGGAAGGTGCTCATTTGGCCGCTCCATGGAACGGGTGTACGTCATGCCAGTGGCGGGCGATGTCGACGCGGCGGGTGAACCACACCTGGTCATGGCCCTTGGCGTATTCGATAAAACGCTTCAACGAGGCCAGGCGCGCCGGGCGGCCGATCAGGCGGCAGTGCAGGCCGATGGACAACATTTTCGGTGCCTCGCTGCCTTCGGCATACAGCACGTCGAACGCGTCCTTGAGGTACTCGAAAAAGTCATCGCCCTTGTTGAAGCCCTGCACCTGGGTGAAGCGCATATCGTTGGTGTCCAGGGTGTAGGGGATCACCAGGTGCGGCTTGCCGGTGGGGGTGTTGGGTTCCCAGTAGGGCAGGTCGTCGTCGTAGGTGTCGCAGTCGTAGAGGAAGCCGCCTTCCTCCATCACCAGCCGTCGCGTGTTGGGGCCGGTGCGCCCGGTGTACCAGCCCAACGGACGCTCGCCGGTCAGTTCGGTGAGGATGCGGATGGCTTCGAGCATATGCTCGCGCTCCTGGGCCTCGTCCATGTATTGGTAGTCGATCCAGCGGTAGCCGTGGCTGCAGATCTCGTGGCCGGCGTCGACCATGGCGCGGATCACATCCGGGTGGCGCTGGGCAGCCATGGCCACGGCGAAGATGGTCAGCGGAATGTCGAATGCCTTGAACAGCTTGAGGATGCGCCACACGCCGGCACGGCTGCCGTATTCGTACAGCGACTCCATGCTCATGTTGCGCTCGCCCTGCAGCGGCTGGGCCGAGACCATTTCTGAAAGGAAGGCTTCGGACTCTTTGTCACCGTGCAGGATGTTGCGCTCGCCGCCTTCTTCGTAGTTGAGTACGAACGACAAGGCGATGCGTGCCTTGCCCGGCCAGTGGGGGTGAGGAGGGTTACTGCCGTAACCGATCAGGTCGCGTGGGTAGTCAGCGCTCACTGCAGTCTTCCTTCTTGTTCGTGGTAGCAAGTGTGTGGCGGCCAGCGGAAAGACTGGGTGGCGTCACAGCGATGGGCTGATTGTATACAACTTAATGGTCACTTTGTAAGCCTGTATTTCCGCATTTTTTCCGTGGAGTTGCCGCCGTTCAGCGCTGCAAGAAACTTGCCCGATTGGTCAGTAAACGGACAAAAGGTCTTTTAAAAGCAAGGCTTGCTGGGAAATTTCGTTGAGGATCGAGACGTCGCAGCATGTGCGAAACTTTGTGATTTTTATTGTGTACAATTTTTATTAAAAGTGTCTTAATCGGCCCATCAGCGGCTTTTTGATGCCCCGTAAAGGTGCAGCCTATTTCACTTCATGCAAGGGAGCCCGCCCCATGGGACGACTGACGACACACGTACTCGACGCAGCCCACGGCTGCCCCGGCAGTGCCATCCAGGTTGAGCTGTACCGCGTCGACGGCGCGCAGCTGGAACTGGTCGCCACTGCGCTGACCAACAGCGATGGCCGCTGCGACGCGCCGTTACTGCAAGGTGATGACTACCGCAGCGGTGTCTACCAATTGCAATTCAGCGCCGGCGATTACTACCGCGCCCGCGGTGTGCAATTGCCGGAGCCGGCCTTCCTGGATGTGGTGGTATTGCGCTTCGGCATCAGCGCCGAACAGGATCACTACCATGTGCCCCTGCTGATTTCGCCCTACAGCTACTCCACCTATCGCGGTAGCTGAGTCGTCACCTCGCTTCACACCCCCAAAGCTCTTCGTTGGTTTCGCCCGCGCACACTGCGGGCTTTTTTTTGGTTCATCACGGAATCCCGGGAAACACAGAAACAAGAACGCCGATTTGATTGATGATGTTCGTGCGAGCAAACACATCTAAAAA
>NZ_CVTH01000081.1:0-3818 GCF_900005955.1 Pseudomonas sp. 8 R 14
CTGACCCTCGCTGCCGATGTGGCCAAGGCCTACAGCGACCTGGGCCAGGCGCACATCGTGCGCGACCTGGCCGGCGATGACCTCAAGCGCACCCGGCAAATGCTCGACCTGAGCAAGCGCCGCCTGGCTGCGGGCATCGACAGCCAGTACCAGTACCAGCAGACCGAAAGCCTGGAAGCCAGCTCCCAGTCGCAATTGATCGATGCCGACAAACAACTGCAGAGCGCCCAGATCGCACTCGCCGTATTGCTCGGCAAAGGCCCGGACCGAGGCGGCGAACTGGCCCGTCCGAATGTGCTCAAGCCCGCCGCTGTCGCCGTGCCTTCGGTGTTGCCCGCCGAGCTGCTGGGCCGCCGCCCTGACCTGATCGCCGCGCGCTGGCGAGTCGAGGCTGCGAGCAAGGACATCGCCGCCAGCAAGACGCGCTTCTACCCCAACCTCAATCTCAGCGCGAGCGCCGGGGCCGAGTCGTTGCTGGGGGATGCGATGTTCGGCTCGGCCAGTCGCTTCTTCAACATTGCGCCGACGATCTCGTTGCCGATCTTCGATGGCGGCCGCCTGCGCGCCGACCTCGATGCGCGCGATGCCGACTACGACCTGGCCGTGGCCCAGTACAACAAAACCCTGGTGCAGGCCTTGGGCGATATCGGCAACACCCTTTCGCAACTGCGCGAAACCGGTCGGCAGATCCAGGCCCAGCAACACGCCACGGACATTGCCCAGCAGTCCTACGACACCGTGGTCCAGCGCTACGGCTCAGGGGTCGGTAACTACCTGGACGTGCTCAGCATCGAGCAGCAATTGCTGCAGGCCCAGCGTCAGCTGGCGACCCTGAATGCCGGGCAAATCGATCTGTCGATTCAATTGATGCAGGCCCTGGGTGGCGGATACAGCGCCGACAACGTGGCGTCGACCACCCCAGCCACACGCACGGAATAATTTGAGGTATTTGTCATGGCCACTGCCGAAAACACCAACGCTACAGAACAACCCAAAGACAACAACCCACGCAAACGCAAGGTCATGCTGATCGGCCTCGCGCTGATCGTCATCCTCGGTGTCGTGGGCGTATGGGGCTGGTATGAATTCTACGGGCGCTTCAACGAGAGCACCGACGACGCCTATGTGAACGGCAACGTGGTGGAAATCACCCCGCTGGTCACCGGCACCGTGGTCAGCATCGGCGCCGACGATGGCGACCTGGTTCACGAAGGCCAGGTGCTGATCAACTTCGACCCCAATGACGCCGCCGTCGGCCTGCAAAGCGCCCAGGCCAACCTGGCCCGCACCGTGCGCCAGGTGCGGGGCTTGTACAGCAACGTCGATGGCATGAAAGCCCAGGTCAACGCACAGAAAGCCGATGTGCAAACTGCTCAGGACAACTTCAACCGTCGCAAGACCCTGGCCCAGGGCGGCGCGATTTCCCAGGAAGAGCTGTCCCACGCCCGTGACAGCCTGACGGCCGCGAAAAACGCGCTGACCAACCTTGAGCAGCAACTCAAGACCAGCAATGCGCTGGTGGATGACACCGTGATCTCGTCCCACCCGGACGTGCAGGCCGCCGCCGCGCAACTGCGCCAGGCCTACCTGGCCAATGCGCGCAGCACCTTGATCGCGCCGGTCACCGGCTACGTGGCCAAGCGCACCGTGCAACTGGGCCAGCGCGTGCAGCCGGGTACGGCGTTGATGGCGGTGATCCCGCTGAACCAGCTGTGGATCGACGCCAACTTCAAGGAAACCCAACTGCGCGACATGCGCATTGGCCAGCCGGTGGACATCGAGTCGGATATCTACGGCAGCGACGTGAAATTCAGCGGCACCGTGGATAGCCTTGGCGCCGGCACCGGCAGTGCGTTTGCCCTGCTGCCGGCGCAGAACGCCACCGGTAACTGGATCAAGATCGTGCAACGGGTGCCGGTACGCATCCACATCAATGCCGAAGAACTGGCCAAGCACCCGCTGCGGGTCGGCCTGAGCACCGTCGTCAATGTCGACCTGCATGACCAGAGCGGCCCGGTGTTGGCGCAACAGGCGCCGCAAAAGGCGACCTTCACCACCAACGTGTACGACCGCCAATTGGCCGAGGCTGACGCCATGATCACCGAGTTGATCCATGCCAACAGCATCGCCGCGCCCAAGGCTGTGCAACGCTGATGAGCAATAACGCCTCCTTCACGCCGCCCAGCCTGTTGATGGCCACCATTGGCCTGTCGCTGGCGACCTTTATGCAGGTGCTCGACACCACCATCGCCAACGTGGCCTTGCCGACCATTTCCGGCAACCTCGGCGTGAGTTCGGAGCAGGGCACCTGGGTGATCACCTCGTTTGCGGTGAGCAACGCCATCGCCTTGCCGCTGACCGGTTGGTTGAGCCGGCGGTTTGGCGAAGTGAAGCTGTTCCTGTGGGCCACCATGCTGTTTGTGCTGGCCTCGTTCCTCTGTGGTATTTCCACTTCGATGCCCGAATTGATCGGCTTCCGGGTGCTGCAAGGCCTGGTGGCCGGGCCGTTGTACCCGATGACCCAGACACTGCTGATCGCGGTCTACCCGCCGGCGAGGCGTGGCATGGCCCTGGCGTTGCTGGCGATGGTCACGGTGGTGGCGCCGATTGCGGGGCCGATCCTCGGCGGCTGGATCACTGACAGTTACAGCTGGCCGTGGATCTTCTTTATCAACGTCCCCATCGGCATCTTTGCGGTGATGGTGGTGCGTGCGCAATTGAAGAAGCGCCCGGTGACCACCAGCTACCAGCCGATGGATTACGTCGGGCTGTTGAGCCTGATCGTGGGCGTCGGCGCGCTGCAGATCATCCTCGACAAGGGCAACGACCTGGACTGGTTCGAATCCAACTTCATCATTGTGGGCGCGGCGATTTCGGTGATTGCCCTGGCGGTGTTCATCATCTGGGAAATGACCGACAAGCACCCGGTGGTCAACCTGCGGCTGTTTGCCTACCGTAACTTTCGCATCGGCACGATTGTGTTGATCCTCGGCTACGCGGGCTTCTTCGGCATCAACCTGATCCTGCCGCAATGGCTGCAAACTCAGATGGGCTACACCGCCACCTGGGCCGGCCTGGCGGTGGCGCCGATCGGCATCCTGCCGGTGCTGATGTCACCGTTCGTGGGCAAGTACGCGCACAAGTTCGACCTGCGCCTGCTGGCAGGCCTGGCGTTCCTGGCGATTGGTCTGAGCTGCTTTATGCGCGCGGGCTTCACCAATGAGGTGGACTTCACCCACATCGCCCTGGTGCAGCTGTTCATGGGCATCGGCGTGGCGCTGTTCTTCATGCCGACCTTGAGCATCCTGATGTCCGACCTGCCACCGCACCAGATCGCCGATGGCGCCGGTCTTGCGACCTTTCTGCGGACCCTGGGCGGCAGCTTTGCGGCCTCGCTGACCACCTGGATCTGGATTCGCCGGGCGGACCAGCACCATGCGTACATGAGCGAGAACATGACCACCTATGACTCGGCCACCCGCGACGCGCTGCAGGCGCTCGGTGGGGCAGGGCACAAGGCCTACGCGCAACTGGACCAGATCCTCACCAGTCAGGCGTACATGATGTCCACCGTGGATTACTTCACGTTGCTGGGGTGGATGTTCATGGGGTTGATGCTGCTGGTGTGGCTGGCCAAACCGCCGTTTGGCGCCAAGGCAGGGCCGGAAGCGTCCGGCCACTGATTGGCAAAGACTGAAATGCAATCAATTGTGGGAGGGGGCTTGCCCTAATGCCGTTCAGTTAAGCGAAAGTGATTCACTGTAGGAGCGAGCTTGCTCGCGAAGAACTCAGGGCCACCGCGCTTATCGAGAATGAAC
>NZ_CVTH01000081.1:3868-147518 GCF_900005955.1 Pseudomonas sp. 8 R 14
GAAGAACTCAGGGCCACCGCGCTTATCGAGAATGAACGCGTTGCCTGGGCGTTTTTCGCGAGCAAGCTCGCTCCTACAAAAAGCCTTAACTGACTGGCATTAGGGCAAGCCCCCTGCCACATTTTGATCTCTGTTCACATTGGATCAGTGGTGTTTGAGGATCAAGCGCCAGGCAACGCCAGCTGCGGATTGACGAAGTCAAACGCCGCCAACTGAAAGCCTTGCTCATCCGCCTGCAACGCCCAGCCCTGCTTGTCCCAATCCCCCAGCACAATGCGCTTGGCCGCCTGGTCGCCAATCTGCAGCTTATGGATCGCCGGGCGGTGCGTGTGGCCGTGGACCAGGGTGCGCACGCCGAACTGCTGCATCACCCGCGGCACTTCCTCGGGCGTCACATCGACAATGTCGTTGGCCTTCATGCGCGTTTGCGCGCGGCTTTCACTGCGCAGCTTGCGCGCCAGCCGATGGCGGGTGCGCAACGGCAGGTGACGCAGGATAAACAGCACGATGGGATTACGCAGGATGCGCCGCAGCTTCATATAGCCAAGGTCGCGGGTGCAGAGGCTGTCGCCGTGCATCAACAGCACGGGTTCGCCTGCGAGCTGCACGACACTCGGGTCCTTGAGCAAGGTGGCGCCTGCCGCTTTGCAGAACGCCTTGCCGAGCAGGAAGTCGCGGTTGCCATGCATGATAAAAATCGGGGTGCCGCTGTCGCTCAGCTCGCGCAGAGCCTCGCAGATCGAACGCTGGAAGGGCGTCATCCCATCGTCGCCAATCCAGGCTTCAAAGAAGTCCCCCAGAATGTACAACGCCTGGGCGCCACGGGCGCGGTTGTGAAGCAGATCCAGAAACGCCCGGGTAATGTCCGGGCGCTCCTCTTCCAGATGCAAATCTGAAATCAGTAATATCACTCAACGATCTCGGCTTTCTCGACGATCACGTCTTCGACCGGAACGTCCTGGTGACCGGCCTTGGAGGTGGTCGACACGCCTTTGATCTTGTCGACAACGTCCTGGCCTTCGGTGACTTTACCGAACACGGCGTAGCCCCAGCCCTGTACGTTCTTGCCGCTGTGGTTCAGGAAGGCGTTGTCGGCCACGTTGATGAAGAACTGCGCGGAGGCCGAATGCGGCTCCATGGTACGGGCCATGGCGACGGTGTACTTGTCGTTGGAAAGGCCGTTGTCCGCTTCGTTCTGGATGCTTGGGCGCTTGTCTTTCTTTTCTTTCATGCCAGGCTCGAAACCGCCGCCCTGGACCATGAAGTTACCGATGACACGGTGGAAAACCGTGTTTTCGTAGTGGCCGGCCTTAACGTACTCGATGAAGTTGGCGACGGTGATCGGCGCTTTCTCGGCGTTCAGCTCGATGACGATGTCACCGTGGTTGGTGGTCAGTTTGACTTGAGTCATGTTCACTACTCTTTTCAGGGAATTCGTGGGTTTGGACGCCTGGGGCGCCTTACCTGTCTGGCTAAACGGCGGCCAAGGCGCGCAGTTTAGCGTGCCCGGCAGGAATTTCGAGGTGGTTTTTTACCGCCCGGTTAATTAAAGCAGCAGTTTTTGGTCGTGACCTGTCAGTGTCTTGACAGCATCAGCTATGATATCGCCTTTGTTTTATCTGGCCCCAACCGGCCACGAACCTGTCTGTTCAAGGATCCTATGAGCAAGCCCACTGTCGACCCTACCTCGAATTCCAAGGCCGGACCTGCCGTCCCGGTCAATTTCCTGCGCCCGATCATCCAGGCGGACCTGGATTCGGGCAAGCACACGCAGATCGTCACCCGCTTCCCGCCAGAGCCCAACGGCTACCTGCACATCGGTCACGCCAAGTCGATCTGTGTGAACTTCGGCCTGGCCCAGGAGTTCGGTGGCGTCACGCACCTGCGTTTCGACGACACCAACCCGGCCAAGGAAGACCAGGAATACATCGACGCCATCGAAAGCGACATCAAGTGGCTGGGCTTCGAATGGTCCGGTGAAGTGCGCTATGCCTCCAAATACTTCGACCAGTTGTTCGACTGGGCCGTCGAGCTGATCAAGGCCGGCAAGGCCTACGTCGACGACCTCACCCCGGAGCAGGCCAAGGAATACCGTGGAACGCTGACCGAACCGGGCAAGAACAGCCCGTTCCGCGACCGCTCCGTAGAAGAGAACCTCGACTGGTTCGCCCGCATGCGCGCCGGTGAGTTCCCGGACGGCGCCCGCGTGCTGCGCGCCAAGATCGACATGGCCTCGCCGAACATGAACCTGCGCGACCCGATCATGTACCGCATCCGCCACGCCCATCACCACCAGACCGGCGACAAGTGGTGCATCTACCCGAACTACGACTTCACCCACGGCCAGTCGGACGCCATCGAAGGCATCACCCACTCCATCTGCACCCTGGAGTTCGAGAGCCATCGTCCGCTGTACGAATGGTTCCTCGACAGCCTGCCGGTCCCGGCGCACCCGCGTCAGTACGAGTTCAGCCGCCTGAACCTGAACTACACCATCACCAGCAAGCGCAAGCTCAAGCAACTGGTGGATGAAAAGCACGTACATGGCTGGGATGACCCGCGCATGTCCACACTGTCGGGCTTCCGTCGCCGTGGCTACACCCCGGCCTCGATCCGCAACTTCTGCGACATGGTCGGCACCAACCGTTCCGACGGCGTGGTCGATTTCGGCATGCTGGAATTCAGCATCCGTCAGGACCTCGACGCCAATGCCCCGCGCGCCATGTGCGTGCTGCGCCCGTTGAAAGTCGTGATCACCAACTACCCCGAAGGCCAGGTCGAGAACCTCGAACTGCCGCGTCACCCGCAGAAAGAAGAGCTGGGCGTGCGCAAGTTGCCATTCGCCCGCGAGATCTACATCGACCGTGACGACTTCATGGAAGAGCCGCCAAAAGGCTACAAGCGCCTGGAGCCGAACGGCGAAGTGCGCCTGCGCGGCAGCTACGTGATCCGTGCGGACGAAGCGATCAAGGACGCCGACGGCAACATCGTCGAGCTGCGCTGCTCGTACGATCCGGACACCCTGGGCAAGAACCCTGAAGGCCGCAAGGTCAAAGGCGTGGTCCACTGGGTGCCTGCCGCTGCCAGCATCGAGTGCGAAGTGCGCCTGTACGATCGTCTGTTCCGCTCGCCAAACCCTGAGAAGGCTGAAGACAGCGCGAGTTTCCTCGACAACATCAACCCTGATTCCCTGCAAGTACTCACTGGTTGTCGTGCCGAGCCATCGCTTGGCGACGCACAGCCGGAAGACCGTTTCCAGTTCGAGCGCGAAGGCTACTTTTGCGCGGATATCAAGGACTCGAAACCAGGCGCTCCGGTATTCAACCGTACCGTGACCTTGCGAGATTCGTGGGGCCAGTGATTTAAGGGAAACATCGTGCTAACGATCTACAACACGCTCAGCAAGACCAAAGAAGTCTTCAAGCCGCTGGATGGCAACAAGGTGCGCATGTACGTGTGCGGCATGACCGTGTACGACTACTGCCACATCGGCCACGGCCGCAGCATGGTTGCCTTCGACCTGGTGACCCGCTGGTTGCGTTTCAGCGGCTATGACTTGACGTACGTGCGCAACATCACCGACATCGACGACAAGATCATCAACCGTGCCAACGAAAACGGCGAGTCGTTCGACGCGCTGACCGAGCGCATGATCGCCGCCATGCACGAGGACGAGGCGCGCCTCAACATCCTCAAGCCGGACATGGAACCGCGTGCCACGGACCACATCCCCGGCATGCACGCCATGATCCAGACCTTGATCGACAAGGGTTACGCCTACGCTCCTGGCAACGGTGACGTGTACTACCGCGTCGCCAAGTTCATGGGCTATGGCAAGCTGTCGCGCAAGAAAATCGAAGACCTGCGCATCGGCGCGCGCATCGAAGTCGACGAAGCCAAGCAGGATCCGCTCGACTTCGTGCTGTGGAAAGGCACCAAGCCCGGCGAGCCGAGCTGGGAATCGCCATGGGGCGCCGGGCGTCCGGGCTGGCACATCGAATGCTCGGTGATGTCCACCTGCTGCCTGGGCGAGACCTTCGACATTCATGGCGGCGGCAGCGACCTCGAGTTCCCGCACCACGAAAACGAAATCGCCCAGAGCGAAGCCGCCACCGGCAAGACCTACGCCAACGCCTGGATGCACTGCGGCATGATCCGCATCAATGGCGAGAAGATGTCCAAGTCCTTGAACAACTTCTTCACCATCCGCGACGTGCTGGAAAAGTACCACCCGGAAGTGGTGCGTTACCTGCTGGTGTCCAGCCACTACCGCAGCGCCATCAACTACTCCGAAGACAACCTCAAGGACGCCAAGGGCGCCCTGGAGCGGTTCTACCACGCGTTGAAAGGCCTGCCATCCGTGGCGCCGGCCGGCGGCGAAGCCTTCGTGGCACGCTTCACCGAAGTCATGAACGACGACTTCGGCACACCGGAAGCCTGTGCGGTGCTGTTCGAGATGGTGCGCGAGATCAACCGTTTGCGCGAGAGCGATCTCGACGCAGCGGCGGGCCTGGCGGCTCGCCTGAAAGAACTGGCCAGTGTGCTGGGCGTGCTGCAGATGGAAGCCGACGAGTTCCTGCAGGCCGGCGCCGAAGGGCGTGTGGATGCGGCGCAGGTGGATGCGCTGATCCAGGCGCGTCTGGCGGCTCGGGCTGGTAAAGACTGGGCGGAGTCTGACCGTATCCGTGACCAACTGACCGCGATGGGTGTGGTGTTGGAAGATGGGAAAGGTGGGACTACTTGGCGGTTGGCTGATCAGGCCTGATTGACTGCTGAATGAAAAACGCCCCGACTGGTTCGGGGCGTTTTTTTGCATACCGTTTTAGTGAGCGGCTCACCCGATCCCGTGTGGGAGGGGCGGCGCGACGATTCGACTTGCCCCCGATAGCGGTGGCTCAGCCAACATACCTGCCAACAGTGCCGCCGCCTTCGAAGCCTCGCTAAAGCTCGACATCTCCCACAGGGGATCAGCGTTGCCCACGAAATCTGCAGCCGGTCTGCTTCCTGCCTGCCAACCGCAATCAAATGTGGGAGGGGGCTTGCTCCCGATAGCGGTGTTTCAGCCAACACCTCTACCAACAGTGCCGCCGCCATCGAAGCCTCGCTAAAGCTCGACATCTCCCACATTTTTAACCGTGTTCGCCTCAGCGCTCAGCGCCGGCTGCTGACTTCGGCGGGGACGTCATCACCGGCCATGCGTTTGCGGAACAGCGCCGTTCGCGCCAGCAGCAGTGTGGTGACCGGCACGGTGATCGCGAGCAAAATCGGAATCAACCAGCCATGCAATACCGGCCCGGACTTGAGCACCGAAAAGTAGATGATCGACGCCAACGCCACGCTCCACGCGCCCAGCGTCGAGGCCAGTGCCGGCGGGTGCATGCGCTGGAAGAAGTCTTTCATGCGCAGCAAGCCAAGCGCGCCGATCAACGCAAATACGCTGCTCAACACCAGCAGCACCGCGACGACGATTTCCATCCATAACGGCATCATTCAATCACCTCCCCACGCAGCAGGAATTTGGCCAGGGCAAACGAGCCCACGAAGCCGAACAGCGCAATCAGCAGCGCCGCTTCAAAGTAGGTGTCACTGGCATAACGAATACCCAGCACCAGCATCATCAGCATCGCCAGGATGTACAGGTAGTCCAGCGCCAGTACCCGGTCCTGGGCTGAGGGGCCTTTGAACAGGCGTACCAGGGTCAGCACCATGGCCAGGGAGAACAGGAACAGGCTGATCAAGATTGCGTTGGAGAGCAGGGCGCTCATTCGAAGATCTCCATCAGGGGCCGCTCGTAGGTGGTCTTGAAGTGCTCGATAAACGACGCTTCATCCTCCAGGTCGAATACGTGCAGCAGCAGGATGCTGCGGTCCAGCGCCAGTTCCGACCAGATGGTGCCGGGGACCACGGTGGTGATCATCGACAGGGCGGCGAGGCCGTTGGCGTCGCGCAGGTCCAGGGGGATTTTGACGAAGCGCGAACGCGGTGGGCGTGAGCCGCACATCAGCACGCCCCAGGCCACTTGCAGGTTGGAGACGATCACATCGCGGCCGACCAGGAAAAACAGGCGGATGATCACGCCAGGGCGGCGGATGCGGATCGGCAGCGGGCGCAGCGGTGCCATCAGCAGCGGTGCAAGCAGGCCCAGCAGCGCGCCAAGCAGCAGGTTGCCGGGGCTGACGGACAGGTTCAGCACCAGCCACAGCAACCACAAGGCCAGGGACAACCACGGGGCAGGCAACAGGCGCTTCATGGCTGCACCTCCAGCGCGGCGGTCTTGGCTTCGGGGCTGGGGACCGGACGCGTGGCCATCACCGCCATCACGTAGTGTTCCGGGTTGTTCAGGCTTTGGGCAGTGGCCTGGGTGTAGCGCATCAGCGGCTCGGCCTTGAAGGTCAGCAGGATGCTCAGGCCCAGCAGGAAGAAGATCGGCACGCATTCATAGCGGCGCAGCAAGGGCGATGGGCGCTCTTCCGGGGTCCAGAAGCGCTGGATACCCAGGCGCGCGAAGGCGATCAGCGAGGCCAGGCCCGAGAGGATCAACAGCGCCACCAAACCCCAGGCCGCGGGGCGAATGGGTTCATCCACACTGACGCCCAGGCCCAAGGGGTTAACCAGCGCACTCAACAAACTCAGCTTGCCGATAAACCCGGACAGCGGCGGCATGCCGATGATCAGCAGGGCGCAGGCGACAAAGCTCAAGCCCAGGAAGGCCATGGTCCAGGGGATCACCTGGCCGACCACGGCTTTCTGCTCGTCATCCAGGTTCACGCCAGGGCGCGGATGCAGGGATTCCATGGCCTTGGGCAGTGCGTCGATTTCTTCATCCAGCGGCAGGTCGTTGGCCGAGCGCGAACGCTCGACCAATTCGGCCAGCAGGAACAGCGCACTCAACGCCAGGGTGGAGCTGACCAGATAGAACAGCGCTCCGGCGGTCAGGCTTGGCTGGGCGAAGCCAACGGCCGACAGCAGGATGCCGGCCGAGACCAGGATGCTCAAGCTGGCCATGCGCTCGAGCCGCTGCGCCGCCACCATCGCCAGCGCCGCGCAGATGATCGTGGCCATGCCGCCGTACACCAGCCAGTCGCCGCCAAACAACGCCGACGCGCCGGCCTGGCCGGAGAACAACAGGGTCCACAGGCGCAGCACGGTGTACACGCCGACCTTGGTCATGATCGCGAACATCGCTGCCACCGGCGCACTGGCCGAGGAGTAGGCGGGGGCCAGCCAGAAGTTCAGCGGCCACATGCCGGCCTTGGCCAGGAATGCGGTGGCGAGGATCGCCGCACCGGCATGCAGCAGGCCACGATCCGCCTCGGGGACCAGAGGGATTTTCAGTGCCAGGTCAGCGAAATTCAGCGTGCCGGTCACGCCGTAGATCATCGCCGCGCCAATCAGGAACAGCGACGACGCCAACAGGTTGATCGCGATGTAATGCAGCCCCGACGACACCCGCGCCCGGCCCGAGCCGTGCAGCATCAAGCCGTAGGACGCCGCCAGCAGCACCTCGAAGAACACGAACAGGTTGAACAGGTCCGCCGTGAGGAACGCGCCGTACAGGCCCATCATCTGGATCTGGAACAGCGCATGGAAGCTGGTGCCGGCGCGGTCCCAACGGGCCATGGCGAACAGCAGCGCGCTCACGCCGATGATCCCGGTGAGCACCAGCATCAGCGCCGAGAGCTGGTCGACCACCAGCACGATGCCGAACGGCACCTGCCAGTTGCCCGGCAGGTACACGCCAATCGAGCCGGGGCCGCCTTTTTGCGTCCAGTACAACAGCAGGATCGCGATGCCCAGGCCAATGACGCTGGAGAACAGGTTGATCCTGGCCTTCAGCGGGCGGCGTTTTTCGCCGAGCATCAGCATCAGCGCGGCGGTGAGCAACGGCAGCAGGATCGGGGCGACGATCAGTTGGTTGACCCAATTCATTCCTTGGGCTCCCGGCCGTCCACATGGTCAGTGCCGGTCAGGCCCCGTGACGCCAGCAGCACCACCAGGAACAACGCGGTCATGGCGAAGCTGATCACGATGGCCGTGAGCACCAGGGCCTGGGGCAGGGGGTCGGTGTAGTTGAGCAGGTCCTGGGGCACGCCGTCCTTGATGATCGGCTCCTTGCCGATAAACAGGCTGCCCATGCTGAAAATGAACAGGTTGACCCCGTACGACAACAGGCACAGGCCCATCACCACCTGGAACGTCCGTGGCCGCAGGATCAACCAGACGCCGGAGGCCGCCAGGACCCCAATGGCAATTGCGATGACTTCTTCCATCAGGCGGCTCCTTCGGTGGCGGCGACTACTTTGGCCTGGTTGCTCGGTTTATGCGCGCGCACCGACTGGTGGCCGAGGGCGGTGAGCATCAGCAGCGTCGAGCCGACGACCATGGCGTATACGCCCACATCGAAGAACAACGCGCTGGCAACATGAATATCGCCCAGCAGCGGCAGGCTGAAATGCCAGGTATGGGTGGTGAGGAACGGGTAGCCGACAAACAACGCGCCGATCCCGGTCAGCGTCGCCGAGAACAGGCCGAAGCCCATCCAGCGCATCGGCCGCAGGCTCATCTGCGCCTCGACCCACTGGGTGCCGGCAACCATGTATTGCAGGATAAACGCCACCGACATCACCAGGCCGGCGACAAACCCGCCGCCCGGTTGGTTGTGGCCGCGCATGAACAGGTAGAACGACACCACCAGCGCAATCGGCAGCAGCAGGCGCACCAGCACCGCCGGCACCATCATGAAGCCCAGGGCGGTGTCGCTGGCCTGGCGCGGGTTGACCAGGTCGGTGGCCACGTCCGGCGCCAGTTGACGCTGCTGTGGCGGCAGCTCCATGCTTTCCTTGGACGGGCGGAAACGACGCAGCAGGGCGTACACCGTCAGCGCCACGGCGCCGAGCACGGTGATTTCGCCGAGGGTATCGAAGCCCCGGAAGTCCACCAGCATCACGTTCACCACATTGCTGCCACCGCCCTCGGGCAGGGCGCGGCTCAAGTAGAACGAGGAAATATCGTTGGGCGTCTGGCGCGTCAGCATCGCATAGGACAGCAGCGCCATGCCGCCGCCTACCACGGTGGAGAGCAGGAAGTCGCGCAGACGACGGATGCGCGCCTTGCGCAGCGAACTGGGCAGCGGCGAGACCTCTTCGATCCGCCGTGGCAGCCAGCGCAGGCCGAGCAGGATCAGTACGGTGGTGACCACTTCCACCACCAGCTGGGTCAGCGCCAGGTCCGGCGCCGAGAACCACACGAAGGTGACGCAGGTCATCAGGCCGCACACGCTGACCATGGTCAGGGCCGCGAGCCGGTGGTACTTGGCTTGCCAGGCGGCGCCCAGGGCACAGGCAATCGCCAGCAGCCACAGGGTGACGAACACGATGGAGCCCGGGATCTTCGGGCGGTCGCCCCAGCTGAGGCCGCTGTTGAGCATCGGGATCATGGCGCCGATCACCGCGACGATCACCAACAGGAACAATTGGGTCTGCAGGCGCTTGGTGCTGATGCGTTTCTCGATCCTGCGCACGCCGCGCATCATCACCACCAGGCTGCGCTCGAAGCCGCGCTTGCCGTTGAAGTAGCTGATGACCGGCGGGTACTTGAAACGGCCGCGCTTCAGTTGTTTGCGTAGCAGTAGGTAGAGCACCACGCCACCGGACATGGCCACCAGGCTCATGATCATCGGTGCATTCCAGCCATGCCAGATCGCCAGGCTGTATTCCGGCAGCACGCCGCCGACCACCGGCAGCGCCGCGGCGGCGAGGATCGAACCGACCACCTGGGCCGGGAAGATGCCCACCAGCAGGCAGGTGAATACCAGCAGCTCAACCGGGGCGCGCATCCAGCGCGGGGGTTCGTGAGGTGTGTGGGGCAGGTCGGTGGCGGGCGGGCCGAAGAACACATCCACGGTAAAGCGCAGGGCGTAGGCCACGCTGAACGTGCCGGCGATGGTCGCGATCATGGGCAGGGCGATTTCCACCCATTGGGTCGACGAGATAAACACGGTTTCAGCGAAGAACATCTCTTTGGACAGGAAACCATTGAGCAATGGCACGCCGGCCATGGATGCACTGGCCACCATCGCCAGGGTCGCGGTAAACGGGATCAGGCGCACCAGGCCACTGAGCTTGCGGATGTCCCGCGTGCCGCTTTCGTGATCGATGATGCCTGCCGCCATGAACAGCGAGGCCTTGAAGGTGGCGTGGTTGAGGATATGGAACACCGCGGCGACGGCGGCCAGCGGGCTGTTGAGGCCCAGCAGCAGGGTGATCAGCCCGAGGTGGCTGATGGTGGAATAGGCTAAAAGGCCTTTGAGATCATTCTGGAACATGGCGCAGTAAGCGCCGAGGAGGAGGGTCAGGGCGCCGGCACCGCCGACGATCCAGAACCATTCTTCGCTGCCGGACAGCGACGGCCACAGGCGGGCCAGCAGGAACACGCCGGCCTTCACCATCGTCGCCGAGTGCAGATAGGCAGACACCGGGGTCGGTGCGGCCATCGCGTGGGGCAGCCAGAAGTGGAACGGGAACTGCGCGCTTTTGCTCAGGGCGCCGATCAGCACCAGCGCGAGCATCACCGGGTACAGCGAATGCGCGCGGATCTGCTCGCCGGCCGCCAGCACCTGGTCCAGCTCATAGCTGCCGACGATATGCCCCAGCAGCATCACGCCCGCCAGCAGGCACAGGCCGCCCGCGCCGGTGACCATCAAGGCCATGTACGCACCACGACGCGCATCGGCGCGGTGGTGCCAGTAGCCGATCAACAGGAACGAGAACAGGCTGGTCAGTTCCCAGAAGAACACGATCTGGATCAGGTTGCCGGAAATCACCAGCCCGAGCATGGCGCCCATGAAGGCCAGGAAAAACGCGAAGAAACGCGGCACCGGATCGTCCGGCGACATGTAGTAGCGCGCATACAGCGACACCAGCGCGCCGATGCCGAGCACCAGCATCGAGAACAGCCAGGCGAATCCATCCATGCGCAGCACGAAGTTCAGCCCAAGGCTGGGCAACCACATGAATTCTTCGCGGATCACGCCACCGTGGGCGATCTGGGGGTAGAGCAGGGCGACTTGAACGGTTCCGACCAGGGCCACAAGGCCAGCCAGCAGGGATTCGGTGTTACGTGCATTGTGCGGCAGCAAGGCCGCCAGACAGCTGCCGATAAAAGGCAGAAGCAGTAGAACTATCAGGGACATAGGCTTCTAATCTGCGGGAGTTTGGGATGCATCATACGTGCCGCTTTGTCGATCACCAAACGGCAACATGTGGCAGGATCCTACAAAGTAGGTCGAAAACTCCCGTTTGGCATTGTTTCGGACCCTAGCCCTGTTGCTCCTGTTCCCGCTCATCCTGCAACTCGATGGCCTTTTGCCCTTTTGTCTTGATCTCACTCACAATCACCGCCACCACAATCAACGCCGCCCCCAGCATGGCAATCGGCGGGAACCGCTCGCCGGCGATCCGCCCGACTACCCCGGCCCACACCGGCTCACCGGCATAGATCAACGTGGCCCGTGTCGGCGAAACGCTTTGCTGCGCCCAATTCATGGCGACCTGGATCACCGCACTGGTCAGGCCCAGGCCCACGGCGCTGAACAATAGCAGCCAGGAGAACCCCGGCAGTGCCTCGCCCATCGGCACCACCATCAAAAACGACAGCAGCGACGCCGTCGCCAGTTGCACCACCGTCACCCGGCGTACGTCCACTTGCCCGGCGAACGCACTGATCAAAATGATTTCCGCCGCTATCGCCACGGCACCGATCAGGGTGGCGATTTCCCCGGGGCTGAAATTCAGCGAAGCCCCGGCGGGGCCGGTCAGTAACATCAACCCGGCAAACGCCAGCATGATGCCGATGCTTGGCATCAACCCCGGGCGCCGGCCCAGCACCAGCCATTGCAGCAGCGGCACGAACGGCACATACAGCGCGGTGATGAACGCCGATTGGCTGCTCAGGATCGTCTGCAGGCCAATGGTCTGCAAGCCGTAGCCGAACATGATCGCTACGCCGATGAACACGCCCGCCTTCAGCTCGAACAACGTCAGGTCGCGCAGTGTACGCAAGGAAAAGAACCCGACCACAATCGCCGCCGCTGCAAAGCGCAGGCCCACGAAAAACATCGGCCCGCTGACAGTCATGGCATGCTGCACCAGCAAAAACGTGCCGCCCCAGATCATGGTGATAAACACCAGGATGCACTCGGCTTTGCTGAAACGGTGGAAACGCGAGGGGGAGTTCGGCGTGGTCATGGCGGCTCGGTCTTGCAAGGGAAAGGCACGGACCGCACAATGCGCCGCACGCTGGGCAGTATACTGCGCACACCCACCCATTGAGCAATATAGTGCACAAAGAAAATCCACAACGGGCCTCGGTCCTGCAGCACGTCAGCCAGAACGTTCGTCGCCTGCGCCACGCCGCCGACCTGAGCCAGACTGCGCTCTCGGAAAAGTCCGGGGTCAGCCGGCGCATGCTGGTGGCCATTGAGGCCGGGGAAAAGAACGTCAGCCTGTCCACCCTCGACCGTGTGGCTGAAGCGTTGGATGTGGCGTTCAGCGACCTGATCCAGGCACCGGATGTGCGCGATCACAGCCGCATCAACGAACTGGCCTGGGCGGGGGAAATCGACGGCAGCAAGGCGGTGTTGCTGGCCAAGGCCACGGCGCGGCGCGAGGTCGAGTTATGGGAGTGGCGCCTTGAACCGGGCGATCGTTATTGCCCGGACCCCGACCTGGAGGGGTGGAGCGAGCAACTGTTCGTCTTCGAGGGCAGCCTGACGTTGGTGGTCGGCGAGCAGGAAAATACCATCGGCGCCGGCGAATTCTTCATGTTCGCCAGCCACCAGCCCCATGCCTATCGCAATGACGGCCAGGTCGCCGTGCGCTTTGTGCGCAATGTGGTGATCTAACTGTTTGCCAGCCAACAGTGGATGCACACTTTGCTGGTTTGAAACTGCGGTTGTACGCCTGTTTACGCAGCAACCGCCTGATTTTACTGACGATTAAATTCAGGCACGACTCCTGCAAACACTCCAGTATCCCCTCGGAGCCTGGAGTCGGCCCATGTCTGCCCACCCTCAACAACCTGCCCATATCATCCGCTCGGACGCGGAGGCCATCGAGGTCGCCAAGCGCCTGGCCGAACGCTTTGCCGTCGACGCCAGCGCGCGTGACCGTGAGCGTCGCCTGCCCGTCGCCGAACTGGACGAGTTTTCCGCCAGCGGCCTGTGGGGCATCACCGTTCCCAAGGCCTATGGCGGCGCCGGGGTGTCCTATGTGACGGTGGCCGAGGTGATCAAGTTGATCTCCGCCGCCGACCCGTCATTGGGCCAAATCCCGCAGAACCACCTGGGCGTGGTGGACATCCTGCTGCAAACCGCCACCGAGGAACAAAAGCGCCACTACTTTGGCAAAGTCCTGGCGGGTTATCGCTTTGGTAACGCCTTCTCCGAGGCCAAGAGCAAAAACGCCGGCACCTTCGACACGCAGATTCGCTTCCACGGCGACACCGCGCAAATCAACGGCGAGAAGTTCTACTGCACCGGCGCGCTGTTCGCCCACATCGTGCCCACCGTGGGTAATAACGAAAAGGGTCAGGCCTTCATCGGCCTCGTCGAGCGCGATGCGCCAGGCCTGACCGTCATCGACAACTGGGACGGCTTCGGCCAGCGCACCACCGCCAGCGGCGGCGTGACCCTCGACGGTGTGAGCGTGCCCTTGAGCGCGGTGATTCCCGCCCACCTGGCGTTTGACCAACCCACGGCCGATGGGCCGATTTCGCAAATTATCCAGGCGGCGGTCGACACCGGCATTGCCCTCGGCGCCCTTGAACAGGCAAAAATCTTTGCGCGGCAGGCCCGTCCGTGGATCGACAGCCAGCAGGATCACGGTTGGCAGGACCCGTTCACCATCGCCGCCATCGGCGACCTGGAGTGGCGTGTGCACGGCACCGAAGCGATCCTCGCCAAGGCCGGCCTGGCCGTCGACCGCGCCCTCGCCGAACCGAATGAAGACACCGTCGCCCAGGCTTCACTGGTGGTCGCCCAGGCCAAGGTCCTGTCGGCCGAAACTGCCTTGCTCGCCAGCAGCAAACTCTTCGAACTGGCCGGCACCCGCTCGGTCACCGCCAAGCACAACCTCGACCGCTTCTGGCGCAACGCGCGGACCCACACCCTGCACGACCCGGCCCGCTGGAAATACCACCTGATCGGCAATTTCGTGCTCAACGGCGTCAAGCCTGCGCGCCACGCCTGGAACTGAGGACCTGACCCATGACCGCCCTGACCCTCGCACGCCAACTGCTGGACAGCACCCGTCGCCACGTCGAAAAAAGCGACGACCCCTACGTGATCAGCCGCTTCGGCGATTGGCAGATTCGCGTGGATGTAGCGGCCGCCTTGCTTGAACGCGCCGAAACCGATCCAAGCCCGGTCGCCGTCACCGAAGCGCAGATCGCCGCCGCTGAAGCCTTGCTCTTTGCCAGCAACACCGAATTCGAACTGACCGGCCAACGCACCGCGCTGCCACCGACCCTGGATGATCCGTTGCGCTGGAA
This sequence comes from Pseudomonas sp. 8 R 14, assembly GCF_900005955.1. NCBI lineage: Bacteria > Pseudomonadati > Pseudomonadota > Gammaproteobacteria > Pseudomonadales > Pseudomonadaceae > Pseudomonas > Pseudomonas sp. 8 R 14. The sequence goes on from NZ_CVTH01000081.1 coordinate 18,416, forward strand.
ATACCAGGTCGTCGGCAACTACCACCTCAACGGAGTGCTGTGATGTCCCGTGAAATCCGCTTGAACGCCTTCGACATGAACTGCGTCGGCCACCAATCGCCGGGCCTGTGGGCGCATCCGCGCGATCGCTCGTGGCAGTACAAGGACCTTGAATACTGGACCGACCTGGCGAAGATCCTTGAGCGCGGCAAGTTCGACGGCCTGTTTATCGCCGACGTGCTGGGCATCTACGACGTGTACAACGGCAATGGCGACGCGGCGATTCGCCAGGCGACCCAGGTGCCGGTCAACGATCCGTTGTCGCTGATCGCACCGATGGCGCTGGTCACCGAGCACCTGGGTTTTGGCCTGACCGCGTCGCTGTCGTTCGAACACCCGTATCCGTTTGCACGCAGGCTGTCGACCCTCGACCACCTGACCAAGGGCCGCATCGGCTGGAACATCGTCACCTCCTACCTGGAAAGCGGCGCCAAGAACCTTGGCCAGAAAGCCCAGACCGAACACGACGCCCGCTACGACTATGCCGAGGAATACCTGGAGGTCTGCTACAAACTCTGGGAAGGCAGTTGGGAAGAGGGCGCGGTACTGCGCGACCGCGAACGTCGGATCTTCAGCGACCCGAGCAAGATCCACGAGATCCGCCACGTCGGCAAACACTTCCAGGTGCCCGGCATCCACCTGTGCGAACCCTCGCCGCAGCGCACGCCGGTGCTGTACCAGGCCGGTGCTTCCAGCCGTGGCAAGCAGTTCGCCGCCGAGCAGGCCGAATGCGTGTTCGTTGCCGCGCCGTCCAAGGTGCTGCTGAAAAAGACCGTCGCCGACATCCGCCGCCGTGCGGCCGAAGCCGGGCGCGACCCGAAGAAAATCCTGATTTTCAACTTGCAGACCGTGATCGTCGACGAGACCGACGCCAAGGCCAAGGCCAAATTCGACGAATACAAATCCTACGCCAGTTATGAAGGCGCGATGGCGCTGATCTCTGGTTGGACGGGCATCGATTTCAGCCAGTTCAAGCCGGATGAGCCGCTCAAGCACGTGCACACCAATGCGATTCAATCGGCGGTGGAAGCTTTCTCCACGGCGGACCCGAACAAGGTCTGGACCCCCAGCGAACTGGCCGATTGGGTCGGTATCGGCGGCTTTGGCCCGCTGTTCGTCGGCGGCCCGGAGACCGTGTCGGACCTGTTGCAGGAGTGGGTCGAAGAGACCGACGTGGACGGATTCAACCTCGCCTATGCGCTGACCCATGAAACCTTTGTCGACGCCGTCGAATGGCTGGTGCCGGAGTTGCAGAAGCGCGGCGTGTACAAGACCGAATACGCCCAGGGCACATTGCGCGAGAAGTTGTTTGGCGACGGTGCAAGGTTGGGTGCGAACCACCCGGGCGCTGGCTATCGAAACCTTGCTGAGTCCCGCAAAGCAAATGTTGCGTAGCAACTGCGCAGCCTTGGCGAGGCTGCGAATGCCAATCCCCATCGCGGCCTCATCCCGTAGCAGCTGCCGAGCGCAAGCGAGGCTGCGTCGGCCGCGACTCGGGCTCGAATCGGCAGCGCGCCTGACGCAGCCTCGCTTGCGCTCGGCAGCTGCTACGGACTTGCGTGGTGCTCGGTATCTACTTACGGGAAATTGAGTTTGATTTATTTCAGCCAGCGGACCACCGCACGCATACCCCCCAATAGGAGCAACCCCCTAATGAGCGTGCACGAACCAACGGCCCTCCTGGAACACCTGCGCCACTGGGCGCAACTCACGCCGTTGCACATCGCCCTGCGCCACAAGCGCCAGGGCCAGTGGTACGCCTGGCGCTGGATCGACACCTTGCGCGATGTCGAACGCCTGGCCGATGGTTTGCGCCAGCAAGGTTTCAATCAACAGTCACGCTTGGTGCTCAGCGGCGCCTTTGAGCCGAACCTGCTGTTGCTGGCGTTGGCGGCCCAGTCCGTCGGCGCACAGGTACTGACGCTGGCCGATAACCTCGAGCCGCAGGCCTTGGAGCAACAGCTGTGGCGTATTCATCCCAGCCATGCCTACGTTCAAGGTCGCCAGCGCGATTGGACCTTCACCCAGCGGTTGGATTTCGCCCAACTGCTCGGCCCCGTCGACCCGGCGCAACACCTGCAGCGCTGGTGGCAGCCAGCCGGTGAAACCGCGTTGTGGAGCGAGGAGGGCACCCACTGGCAAGGCGGCCTGGCCGTGGTGCTGGAGCAGTGGCTGAGCAGCGGCCACGGCCTGGCCTTCCCGGAAAGCCTGGCCTCGGCGCGACGTGATCGCAGCGAAGTCGCGCCCACCGGCCTGCTGCTGTCGCCCGCCCGTTTGCTGCACCTGGCCGACGAGATCGAAAGCCGTCTGCCACCCCACGGCACCTGGCGTCGACGCCTGTGCGACTGGGCCATTGCCCATCCGCACAGCGGCCTGCGCCGCTTGCTGAAAAACCGCGTGCGCACACTGTTGGGCTTCCAGCGCCTGGCCTATATCTGGCAGCCCCTCAAATCCAATGCCGAGCCGACGTGGCTTGCCGAATTCAAACGGGAGCGTGCATGAGCCAAGCCATTCTCCAGGTGCGGGACATCTCGCTATCGTTCAAGGGTGTCAAGGCGATCAATGGGTTGTCGTTCGAGGTGGCGCGCGGGGAAATCTGCGCGTTGATCGGGCCCAACGGTGCCGGCAAAAGTTCATTGCTCAACGTCCTCAACGGCGTGTATCGCTTCGATGCCGGCGAGATCGTGTTCGAGGCGCAGCATTTCCAGCGTATCGACCCGCTGGGCGCCGCGCGTCGAGGCATTGGCCGTACCTTCCAGAACAACGCCCTGTTCAAGAAAATGAGTGTGCTCGACAACATCCTCACCGGCCTGTCGCGGCATATGCACACCAGCCTTATCGAACAGGCCCTCGGCTTGCCCCGCGCACGCCGTGAAGCCGACGCCTTCCGCCTGCGCGCCCAGGGCATCCTCGAGTTCCTGGAGCTGCAAGCCTACCGCGATGTGCTGGTGGGCAACCTGTCCTATGGCCTGCAAAAGCGTGTGGAACTGGGCCGTGCATTGATCGCCGGGCCGAGCCTGTTGCTGCTGGACGAACCCATGGCCGGCATGAACGCCGAGGAAAAACAGGAAATGGCGCGCTTTGTCGCCGACGTGAACCGCGACCTCGGTACCACCGTGGTGTTGATCGAGCATGACATGGGCGTGGTCATGGGGCTGTCCGACCATGTTGTGGTGCTCGACTACGGGCGCAAGGTCGGCGACGGCACCCCTGCCGAGGTGCAGGCCAATCCCGAGGTGATCGCGGCCTACCTGGGAGTGACGCACTGATGACGTTCTTCTTCGAAACCCTGCTCGGCGGCCTGCTCGCCGGCACCATGTATTCCCTGGTCGCCATCGGCTTCGTGCTGATCTACAAGGCCAGCGGCGTGTTCAATTTTGCCCAGGGCTCGATGCTGCTGTTTGCCGCGCTGACCTTCGTCAGCCTGCACGACCAGGGCGTGCCGTTTGCCCTGGCGTTGCTGTTGACGGTGATCGTGATGATTGTCGGCGCCTTGCTCATCGAGCGCCTGGTGCTGCGGCCGTTGGTGAACCGCTCGCAGATCACGCTGTTCATGGCGACGCTGGGCCTGTCGTTCATTATCGAAGGCCTGGCCCAGGGCGTGATGGGCTCGCAGGTGCGCGCTCTGGACCTGGGCATCGACGATGTACCGCTGTTCGTCGGGCCGCTGATGCTCAGCCAGTTCGACCTGATCGCCGCGGCCGTGGCCGTGGTGCTGGTGACGGTGCTGGCGCTGCTGTTCAACAAGACCCGTATCGGCGTGTCGCTGCGCGCGGTGGCGGATGACACCACGGCGGCGCTGTCCATCGGCATCAACCTCAACCGCATCTGGCAGATCGTCTGGGCGGTGGCCGGCATCGTCGGGCTGGTGGCGGGGTTGTTGTGGGGGGCGCGCCAGGGCGTGCAGTTTTCGCTGTCGCTGGTGGTGCTCAAGGCCTTGCCGGTGTTGATCATCGGCGGCTTCACCTCGATTGGCGGGGCAATTGTCGGCGGGCTGATTGTCGGTGCGGCGGAAAACCTCGCCGAGGTGTATATCGGCCCGCTGATCGGTGGCGGCATCACGCCGTGGTTCGCCTATGTGCTGGCGTTGTCCTTCCTGTATATCCGTCCCGCCGGCCTGTTCGGCGAGCGCGCCATCGAGCGAGTCTGAAAGCATGTCGATCCCTGTTGCTGAACACACCGCCCCCTTGCTGCTGGTCCAGCGGCGCGTGCCCTGGAGCCTGCTCGGCCTGCTGGCACTGGCGTTTATCGTGGTGCCGCTGTGGGGCAATGACTATTGGCTCAACGCGATCCTGATCCCGTTCCTGGTGCTGTCCCTGGCCGGGCTGGGCCTGAATTTACTCACCGGCTATACCGGGCAAACCTCGGTGGGCGCAGCCGGCTTCATGGCGGTTGGGGCGTTCGCCACCTATGGGTTTTTACTGCGCCTGCCTGAGCTGGGCTTGCCGGTGGCGCTGCTCGGCGGCGGCATCATCAGCGCCGTGGTCGGGCTGCTATTTGGCTTGCCCAGCTCGCGGATCAAAGGCTTCTACCTGATGGTCACCACCTTGGCCGCGCAGTTTTTCCTGGAGTGGCTGTTCGTCAAATTCCCCTGGTTCTACAACTACGGTTCGTCCGGAACCATTTCGGCGCCGAAGCTGGCGTTGTTCGGCCATGACCTCAACACACCGCTGGGCCGCTACTGGCTGACCCTGGTCACGGTGCTGTTGTTGACCTGGGCCGCGGTCAACCTGGTGCGCAGCCAGGTGGGCCGCAACTGGATGGCGATCCGCGACATGGACACCGCCGCCGCCGTGGTCGGCATCCCGGTGGTGCGCTACAAGCGCCTGGCGTTTGCGGTCAGTTCGTTCTACCTCGGCATCGCCGGCGCGTTGTGGGCGTTTGCCTACCTGGGCACGGCCAGCGCCAGCAGCTTCGACATCAACCGCTCATTCCAGATCCTGTTCATCATCATTATCGGCGGCATGGGCAGCATTGCCGGCAACTTCGTCGGCGCGGCATTCATCAGTTTGCTGCCGATCTTCCTCAGCCATGCCGGGCAGGCGTTGTTCGGTGGTGCGGTGGATGCCGGGCAGTTGCAGAACCTGCAGAAAATCATTTTTGGCGTGTTGATCATCGTGTTCCTGATCAAGGAACCCGAGGGCTTGATTCGCCTGTTGCATAACCTTCGCGATCGGCTGCGTCAGTGGCCCCTACGTTTCTGACTGAATAAGAGAATCCCTATGCGTGCATCCTTGAAACGTTCCCTGGCCGGCGCCGCCTTCGCGCTGGCAGCCCTGGCCGGTGCCGTGCCCCAAGCGGTAGCCTCGGCCGACCAGCAGTTCTTTCCCCTGGCCACCTACCGGGTGGGTGCCTACGCCTCCAGCGGCGTGCAGGTGTGGGCCGGGATGATCGACTACCTGCGCTATATCAACGAGGTCGAAGGCGGCATCAATGGCGTGAAGCTGGTGTGGCAGGAATGCGAGACCGAGTGGACGGCGGAGAAGGGCATCGAGTGCTACGAGCGCTTCAAGAACGGCCTGGATGGCGCGCCGGTCGCGGTGTACCAGCCCAACGGTGCACCGGCGGCCTATGCGCTCAGTGAAAGGGCTGAGGTGGACAAGATCCCGCTGATCACCCTCGGCTACGGTCGCACCGAAGCCACCGACGGCACGGTGTTCCCGTACAACTTCCCGGTGATGCTGACGTTCTACAGCGAGGCGTCGACCCTGGTGAACTACATCGCCCAGCGCGAAGGCGGCTTCGACAAACTCAAGGGCAAGAAGATCGCCACGGTCTACCACGACTCGGCCTACGGTCGCGAAACCCTTGGCCCGCTGAAATTGCTGGCGGAAAAATACGGTTTTGAAAACATCCAGATTCCGGTGGCCGACCCGGGCAATGAGCAGTCTGCGCAATGGCGCCAGGTACGCCAGGCCAACCCGGATTGGGTGTTCCTGCGCACCTGGGGCGTGTCCACCCCGGTGGCGGTGAAAACCGCCGCGCGCTTCGGCTTTCCGGTGGACCATATCATCGGCGATATATGGGCCAGTTCCAGCGAAGACGTATTGCCCGCAGGCGCCGCCGCCAAGGGCTACCTGGCGCTCACGCCTTACCCGGCAGGCGCGGATTTCGAGATCCACCAGCGCCTCAAGCAGTACATCCTCGACAAGGGCCACAGCGACCTCAAGGACCTGAAAAACTTCGGCAGCGTCTACTACAACTCCGGCCTGGTGAACGCCGCCGTCGCCGTGGAAGCGATCCGCACCGGCCAGGCCAAGTTCGGCAAGCGCCCGCTCAATGGCGAAGAAGGCCGCTGGGGCCTGGAACACCTGAATATCGATGACGCGCGCCTGAAGGACATGGGCTACCTGGGCCTGATGCAGAACCTCAAGTTGTCATGCCGCGACCACGAAGGCGGCGGCTCGGCGCGCGTGCAGCAATGGGACGGCGCCCACTGGACGCTGATCAGCGACTGGATCGCCGCCGACCGCGCCCTGTTGCGCCCGCTGATCGATGAAAAATCTGCGGCCTTCGCCAAGGAAAAAGGCCTGACGCCACGCACCTGCACCGGGGATGAATAAATCATGAGCCAGCTCGCCAGCGAAGCCATGCGCCCGTCGTTGTTGACGGTCAACGATATTGAAGTGATCTACGACGGCGCGATCCTCGCCGTGGCCGGGGTGTCGCTGAGCGTGCCCAAGGGCGCCATCGTCGCCCTGCTGGGGGCCAATGGCGCCGGCAAGAGCACCACCCTCAAGGCGATCTCCGGGCTGGTGCGTGCCGAGCGCGCTGAAGTCAGCCGGGGCGTGATCGAATATGCGGGCGTCGACCTGGCCGGCGTCGACCCCAGCCAGCGCGTGCGCCAAGGCATGGTGCATGTGCTGGAAGGCCGCCATGTCTTCGGCCAGCTCAGCGTCGAAGACAACCTGCGCAGCGGCGGCTTTGTGCGGCGCCTGAGCCGCAAGGCCATGGAGCAGGATCTGGAGCGCATCTACGCCTGGTTCCCGCGGCTCAAGACCAAGCGCCACACCCGTGCGGGCCTGACGTCCGGCGGCGAGCAACAGATGGTCGCCATCGGCCGCGCGTTGATGACCCGTCCTACTTTGGTACTGCTCGACGAGCCGTCCATGGGTTTGGCGCCTATGATCGTGCAGGAGATCTTCGAGATCATCGCGCAGCTCAACCGCGAGCAGCAGGTGAGCTTCCTGATCGCCGAGCAGAACATCAACGTCGCGCTTAACTATGCGTCCCAGGGCTACGTGCTGGATACTGGGCGCGTGGCCTTGAGTGGCAGCGCCGCCGAGCTGTTGGCGCGGGGCGATTTGCACGACATTTATCTGGGTAAACAGTAAAGGCGAATGTGCATGACTGAATCCCTCCGCAACGCTGATGTAGTGATCATCGGCGGCGGCCTGAGCGGCACCATGCTGGCGGTGCAACTGCTGCGTCGGCCTGGGCAGCGCCGGATCCTGGTGATCGAACCGCGCGCCGAACTCGGCCGTGGCGAGGCCTACAGCGCCGTCGAACTGGGCCACACCTTGAACGGCAACGCGGCGCGCATGAGCGTCGACCCGGACAACGCCGACGACCTGACCCAATGGCTCACCGACTACATCGGCGCCGGCGGTTGGCCCGAGTCGGACCAGCAGCACGTGCCCATCAGCGAACTGTTCCCGCCACGCGGGATTTTTGGCCTGTATGCACAGCAACGGCTGGCTGAAGCCAAGGCGTTGTCGGCGTCCACCGTCGAGCATATCCGCGCCGAAGTCGTCGACCTGCAGGTCGGCGACGATTCAGTGGTGCTGACCCTCGACAACGGCCAGCAACTGCACGGCGCCCAGGCGGTGTTGGCCACCGGCATGTTCCCGGCGGCACGCACGCCGCAGACCCAGTCCAGCGGCTTGAACGCCGCCGCCGTGGACCCCTGGGACGTGCAGGCCATGACCCGGATCGACCCGCAGGCGCCGGTGCTGATCATCGGCTCCGGGTTGACCATGGTGGACGCCGTGGTGTCCCTGGAACAGGCCGGGCACCGTGGGCCCATCGAGGTGTTTTCACGCCACGGGTTGTTGCCCCATGTGCGCCGGCAGCCGCCGGGCTGGGACGATTTCCTCGCCGCCGACCACGCCTTGTGCAGCCCGCGACAACTGCTGCGCGAGGTGCGGCGTCAATGCCGCCTGGCACTGGCGCAGGGCATCGATTGGCAGGCGCCACTGGACACCGTGCGCGCCCATATCGGCCGGCTGTGGAGCCAGGCCAGCGAAGGCCAGAAACGTCAGTTCGTGCGGCATGTGCGGCCCTGGTGGGAAAGCCATCACCACCGCTCGCCGCCGTTGAGTGCCCAGTTGGTGGCCCGGCTGCATGAGCAAGGGCGGTTGCGCATTCGCGCGGCGTCGTTCAAGGGGCTGGAGCCTTCGGGCGAGGGCGTGACCATTCGCTTGCGTTACCGTGGCGAGCAGGTGATCAGCCAAGTGTCGGGGGCGGCGCTGATCAACTCCAGCGGTATCGAATACGACTGGCGCCGCGTGGCCCGGCCGTTGCCGCAGCAGTTGCTCAAGCGCGGGCTGATCACGCCTGGGCCGTTGGCGTTGGGGATTGCGGCGGACACGTGCGGCGCCGTGCTGGATGCCCAGGGCCGGGTCAGTGCGCGATTATTCGCCATGGGCCCGCCGTTGAGGGGGATGTGGTGGGAGAGCACGGCGGTGACGGATGTGGCGCTTCAGGCCAAGGCATTGGCATTGAAGTTGGCGCATTTCTAAATGTGGGAGGGGGCAAGCCCCAATGCCAGTCAGTAAGGCTTTTTGTAGGAGCGAGCTTGCTCGCGAAAAACTCACAGGCGCCGCGTTCATTCAGGAAGCACGCGTTATCGTTGACGTTTTTCGCGAGCAAGCTCGCTCCTACAGGAGGCGATGTACGCTTAACTGACTGGCATGCCACAACAGCCCTCTCTGCCGGGCGTTCAGCGTTGAGCCAACGTTTTGTAGAAACCTATGCCCCTCCCACAGGGGATCTTCATTTATCTTGAGGTCTTTACGAAGCCGGGTTTTAGGCCGAATACTTCCACCCCCTGCGGCGTCGATTGCCCGGTAGTCACCTTCACCCGCTCCACCGGCTTATCCATCGCTTCTCGATACTCCACCGTCCTGTCCGCCTGGATCGCCTCGCTCGGAATCACCATCGCCTGCGCATTGTTGTAAGTGACGATGGTCAACCGCGCACTCATTCCCAGGCGCACCCGCTGCAACTGTTGCGGGGTCAGCTTGGGAATCGACAACGTCACCGGAAACTGCGCGCTGCCCTGGCTGTCGCTGGCAATCGCCAGGCCGCTGACCACGCTCACCGAGCCGCTCAGCCGTTCGCCGTCAAAACCATCGCCCAGCACTTCCACCGCCTGGCCCTTGTGCAGTTGGTTGATGTCCAGCTCAGAGACCTTGGCGACGATTTTCAGCCGCTCGATATTGGCCAGGCCGAACAGCACCTGGCCCTGGCTGACCTTGCTGCCGGCCTGAATCGGCGCGTTGGTGTTGCCGCCGCCTTGGGGCGCATTGTTACCGGGGGCGGGCACCACGATGCCGGAGAACGGCGCCTGCACCTCCTTGCCTGCGAGCAGGGTGCGCAGGGCCTCGTATTTCACCGTGGCGTTGGTCAGTTCCATGTCGGCGATCTGGCGGTACTCGCCCTTGCCCTGGTCGAGGGCCTGTTGCAGTTCGCTGCGGGCGGAGGCGAGGTCCAGTTGCTGTTGCTGGGCCTGTTGCTTGAGGTCGTCCAGCTCATTGCGCGGGATGATGCCGCGCTTGAACAGGTTTTCGCTTTCGGTGAGTTTGCGTTGGGTATTGCCGGCGGTCATTTCGGCAGTGCGCAGGCTGCGGCGCGCACGGCTGACGGTGGGGCCGCTGTCCCAGTCCTGCAGCTCCTGCACGGCGCGGCGGGCCTTGAGCTGGGCGGAGAGGGCGTCGCGCAACTGCACTTCAAGGGTGGCCGGGTCCATGCGCAGCAGGACCTGGCCAGCCTCGACCCGCTGGCCTTGCTCCACCAGATTGGCCTGCACGTTGCCGTCGAACGGCGCCGTGAGGGTGAGGGTGGTGTCGGGTTCGATCTTGCCCACCAGGCCGATCTGGTGCACCAGCGGGTCGGGCTTGACGGCCAGCCATTGTTCGGTGGCGCCGGCCGGGCCTTCTGCGGGGCTGCGCAGGGCCAGCCCCGCGCCGGCCAGCAGCAGAATCAATGCGACGCCCAGCAGGCGTTTTCGATTAGTAGTCATTGAGGGCGATTTCCCAACTTTCCAGCGTCATGCCCAGGGTCAGGTCGAGCTGGGTCTGGGCGTTCAAATAAGCGATCAGGGCGTTTAGCTGCGCGTTTTCGGCATTGCGCAGGTCGGTCTCGAAACTCAGCACCTGGAAGTTGGTGGAGCGCCCGGCGCTGAGTTTCTCGCGTTCGATCTCGATCTTGCGCCGCGACAACTCCACCGCGCGCTGGGAGATTTCATACTGGCGCCAGCGGGTGCCGAGGTCGCGTACCACGTCGTTGACGTTGCGTTCCAGTTCCTGGCGTGCGTCGGTGATGCGGATCTCCTGGTCCTCCACGTTGACCCGCGCGCGCACTTCGGCCTGGCGCGTGCTGATGTCGCCGATGGGGATCTGCACCTGCACCCCGGCGTAGCTGTCCCAGGTGCGGTTGTTGGTGCTGCCGGCATCGTTATTGTAGGCGTCGCGTATCTGGTTCGCGCCGGCCACCAGGTCCACCTGCCAGCGCCCGGAGTCCTTGGCGATCACCAGGTTGAGGTCGGCCTGCTGGCTGCCGAGCAGGGCGGCGAGGTATTCCGGTTGCTGGGTCTGCGCCAGGTTGAAGGCCTGGCGTTTGTCGATCTGCATGGGCTTGGCCTCCAGGGCTTCGGTGGCGCGAATCGGCGTGGACAGGTCCAGGGCCAGCAGGCGCAGCAAGGCCAGGCGGTTGGTGTCGAGCTGGTTCTGCGCTTCTTCCACGCCCAGTTGCTGGGTGGCGATGTCGGCTTCGGTCTGCACGATTTCGAATTCGGCCATGCGCCCGGCGCTGATCAAGGCCTTGTTCACCTCCAGCAAGGTGCCGGAGCGCTTGAGGGCGTCCTGCACGATGCTCAGTTGCTCCTGGGCCCGCAGCAGTTCGCGGTAGGTGGCGATGATCTGGCTGATGGTCTGCGCCACGGTCGCCTTGAGGTTCAGGCGGTTGGCCTGCTCCGACAGGCGCGACAGGCGCAACGGTGCGGTGGTGGCGTCCCAGCCGGCGCCGCGCATCAACGGCTGGATGATCGCCAGGTCGAGGCCGTCGCTGCGGTAGCGCCCGGCGCGGTCGGCGTTGTTCAGCTGCTGGGTCCAGGCCATGCTCAGGCGAGTGCCGTATTCACTGAGCAAGCTGGTGGCCGGCGCCACGTTGGCATTGCGCGCACTGTCCTGGGAGCCGCGGGTACTGCGGTAATAACTGTTGAGGGTGAGCTTGGGGTTGAACACGTCTTCGGCGACGCGCAGGTCGAACTTCTGCGCCACCCGTTGCAGGTAGGCGCTACGGATCGCCGGGTTGTTGCGCAGGCCCAGGTACACGGCGTCACCCAGGGTCATGGTGGTGACCTGGGCATTCAAGGACACGCCCCGGTCGTAACCGCTGCGCGTGCTGCTGGGGGCCGACGGCTTGATGACCACCTCGGCGGCCATGCCGTGCAGGCTGATCAACACGAGCAACCCCAGCCATTTACTCATCGCGCAAGGCCTCCACCGGCTGCAACCGTGAGGCCGATACCGCCGGGTAGATGCCAAAGAACAAGCCCACCAGCAACGTACTGCCCACCCCCAGGGGCAGGGCGGCGACGGCCAGGTCGAATAGCCAGCCCGACAGCCAGGCATAGAGCCAGGCGGCGGTCATGCCAAGTACCGCACCGCACAGCGCGCCGACGGCGGTGAGGGTGACGGCTTCGAGCAGGAACAGGTTGCGGATGTCGCGCTGGCGAGCGCCCAGGGCCATGCGAATGCCGATCTCACGACGGCGCTCCGACACGTTCATCAGCATCACATTCATCACGCCTACACCGCCGCCGACCAGGGAAATGGCGCCGAGGGCCAGCAGCAGGTAGGCGAAGGTGCGGCTTTGCCGGGTCATGCCGTCGATCATTTGCTGGGGCACCTGGATGTCGACAGTGTGGTCGGTGAGCTGGGCCTGCAAGGCGCTGGCGGCTTCCCTGGCAATGTGTTCCATGTCCTGGCCGGGCGCGGCGCGGATAATTACATTGCCGATCTGCGGCATGGCATGGATGCGGCGCATGCCTTCGGCGGGAATGAACAACGACTCGTTGGCCTGTACCGGCATCAGCATTGCCCTCGGCTGGTTCTGCAGAATGCCCACCACCAGGAACAGGTAGTCGTTGATGCGCACGCGGTCGCCCAGTTGCAGCGGATCGCCCGGCGCGCCGAGGGCCTGGGCCAGCTGGTCACCGATCACGCCATAGGTTTCGTTGGCGTCGAAGCTCGACAGGAAGCGCCCCTGCCGTACCACCAGGCGCATCGCTGCCTGGATGTCCGGTGTGCTGCCGACGAGGTTGGCGTTGGTGGTGCGGCCATGGAACACGATGGGCCCGCTGAACAAGGTCAGCGCGCCGATATGGGCAATGCCCGGCACGGCCTGGCGCACGGCATCCAGGTCGAGCCTCGCGGGTGTGGGGATCGTGCTGTTGCCCTTGGGCGGGAACTGGGCGACCAGGGTGTCGGTGCCCATGTCCTTGAAAATCATCGCGGCATCCACCGCGGCGTTATGGCCGATATTGATCAGCGCCACCACCGACGAACTGCCGATGACGATGCCCAGCAGGGCCAGCACCGAGCGCTTGCCCAGGGTGCGCAGGCTGACGAAGGCTTCATGCAGCAGTTGGCTGAAGCTCTGTTCGACCCGCAGGCTCATAGGCGCCCGGCCTCGTGCACTAGGCCGTTGCGCACCAGGATCTTGCGCTCCAGGCGTTCGGCGATATGCGGGTCGTGGGTGACGATGATCAGCGTGACCTGTTGCTCGCGGTTCAATGCCAGCAGCAGGTCCATGATGTCCTGGGCGGTGCTGCTGTCGAGGTTGCCGGTGGGCTCGTCGGCCAGGATCACCGAAGGCTTGCCCACCAATGCACGGGCAATCGCCACACGTTGGCGCTGGCCGCCGGAGAGGTCGGCGGGGCGATGGTGGGCGCGCTCCGCCAGCCCGACCTGTTCGAGCATGCGCAGGGCCTGCGCCACCGATTCATGCCGCGATACACCGCGGTAGCTCAGGGGCAGGGCGACGTTGTCCAGGGCGCTGAGGCGCGGCAGCAGGTTGAAGCTCTGGAACACAAAGCCGATCTGCTGGTTGCGGATCGCCGCCAGTTGATCTGTAGTGGCGCTGAAAATATCGTGGCCGGCAAAGTGGTACTGGCCGCAATTGGGCAGGTCCAGCAGGCCGAGGATATTGAGCAGGGTGCTTTTGCCTGAGCCCGAGGCGCCGAGGATGCCGCAGCTGTCACCGCGCTCGATGGACAGGCACACCTCATTGAGAATGGTCAGTTCCTGCCCGGCGAGCTGATAGCGCTTGCCGATGCCTTGCAGGGAAATCAAGCCTGGGTGCGCGGGGGTATCTGTCATCGTGACTACGCCTGCAGTCTCGACGCTGCCGTCATGCGCCCTTTGTAAATCTTTGTAACAAGTTCGGGGGCTATCTGGTTCGCGTCACGGACTGGTTTTATTTCTTGTTTTTAAAATATTGTTTGAATACTAACCGTGTTCCCGGTGCTTCGCCAGCCGTGGATGTAGAGCGGTTTTACGCTTTGAAAAGATTTCCCTCGCCGGTACGGGGGTCTACCGAAAGGTCCCTGGCTTGCCTGAGAATCCCCATGGGCAAAGGCTTTGGATAGTATGGCGGTGTGTCACTACTTGCTTTCGACCGGCCACACCGGTATAAAAAATCAAATTATTTTTTAAAACAATATTTCCGCCGTGGAACCCTTATGGTCGCGAAGAAACTCAGCGCTCCAAACGTTACCAAGACTCGATTGCTGGATGCGACAGAGGCTCTCTTCATCAAATACGGCTATGACGCCGTGCTGCTGCGGCAGATTACCGAGCGCGCCCAGGTGAACCTGGCTGCGGTGAACTACCACTTCGGGGACAAGGACTCCCTGATGAAGACCCTGCTGATGCAACGCCTGGAGCCGCTCAACGAGCAGCGCCTGGAATTGCTGGCGCGCTGTGAGGCCGAATCCGACGGCCCCCTCGACTGCGACACCTTGCTCGGCGTGCTCTTCGCCCCGGCCATGGGCCTGGAACGCAGCGACCCGGCGAGTGGGGAAGGGCGTTCGTTCATTCGTTTCCTTGGGCGGGTGTACAGCGACACCTCGCCGTTTATCCAGGAATACCTCAAGGTGCATTACCAGCCGGTGTTCCAACGCTTCTTCGAAGCCTTCGCCCTGGCCTTGCCGGACTTGCCGCGCAACGAGCTGGGGGTGCGCCTGCAATTTGCCCTCAAGGCGATTTCTGGGGTCATGGCCGGTACCGAGCTGCGCCTGCTGATGAACTCCATGAGCCTGGGCCGCCCGGCGACGGATGCCGAGGTGATGGCCAAGCTGATCACCCTGGTCTCGGCGGCGATTCGTGTGCCGCAGCAAAGCCCCGAAGCCGAACACGCGCTGGCCAAGGTGCTTGATACCCAGCGTGCCATTCGTGAACAGGCGACAGCGCCGGCCGCCAAGGCCTCGCGCTGAGAAATCCCAGGCAAAAAAAAGCCCGCTGGGGCGGCGGGCTTGATGTGCAACGTTTGTAACGGATGAGGCTTCACCCTACGTCCCGGGATGTGAATAAAACGTGAAAAATATGTAAGAGAAAGTGTGAAAGTGTTGATGTGAGTAAACCGGTCAACGGGCCACCTTTCTAGATCTTCCAGCGCCCGGCGCTTTTAGCCAGGCGTTGGCGCATCGCGTCCACATTCGCCGCCAGTTGCACGGTCAACAATCGATACCCATCCAGCGCGCTGTAAACCGGCGCATCCAGGCTGGGCTCGCCGCCGCTGACAGGGCTGGGGCGCTCCAGCCGCTCCGTAACCCCCGACTTCAATGCCCGCGCCATCCCCACCAACTGCACGCGAATCTGCCGATGCTCGGCTTTCAACATCACTTGCATGCGCGCCATCGCCTGTTCGTCTCGAGGGTCCGGGCGGGTGTTGCCGAGAATCTCCAGGGTGCTGATGCACATGCGCAGGTGGCGTTGGATCGCGTCCAGCTCGGTCATGGAGATGCGCACCTCCTTGGACACCGACGGCATCAGCGAGCGCAATTGCAGCATTGCCGCATTCAGGCGGTTGAGCAGCTTCAGGTGTTCATCGTCGGTGACCGACTGGCCATTGATGATCCGGCTGTAGATCTGGGCGCAATCACGCAAGGCGCTGGCCAGGTTGTAGCGCCAGGAATACACGGCATACAGCGGCAGGGCGAAGGAAAACGCCAACGCCAAGGCAATGCCGATCAGGATATCCACGGTGCGCCACAGCCCGTCCGACAACGGGTTGTCACCGTGCCCCGCGACGATAAACACCGTGATCGCGGACAACAGCGCCGTGTACCCGCCCTTGCCGATGGCGTGATAGGAAAAGAACCCGCACACCACCGACATCAGCAGGTAGGTGAGCAACGGCTGGCCGACATACGCCTCCTGCACCACCAGCAGCAAACCGACGCTGGCGCCGATCAGCGTGCCATAGGCGCGCTCAACGGCCTTCTTGCCGATATTGCCGTGGTGTTGCAAACCGCCGATCACCACCAGCATGGTCACCGATGCCCATTCACCATGGGGCAGGTTGATGCCGGTGGTCAGCAGGATCGTCGCCAGCAAACCGATGGACACGCGCACGGCGTGGATCAGTTTGGCGTGACGATAGCGGCGGTAGGGGTCGAGCAAGGGGCGCAGCAGGCGCCGGGCGAAGAGTGGCAGGTTCATCGGTAATTAAAGTGGCCTCGGTTTTGGATATGTACACAATCCAAATGTGGGAGGGGGCGGTCCCCTCCCACATTGCGATCGGCATTGTGCTTAGAAGATATAGTCGGTGGTCAGGAAGCTTGAGTCACGGTTACGCAGGATATCGCTGACCAGCGCCTTGTTGCTGTCCTGGAACTTGGTCGCCACCAGGGTGCGGATCGAAAACACGCGCAGCGCATCATGTACCGACAGCGTGCCTTCGGCCGAGTTCTTGCGCCCGTTGAACGGGAAAGTGTCCGGGCCGCGCTGGCATTGGGCGTTGATATTGATGCGGCCGACCTGGTTGGCGAAGGTGTCCACCAGGCGTCCGACTTCCACGGCGTTGGTGCCGAAAATACTCAATTGCTGGCCGAAGTCCGAGTCGAGTACGTACTCGATCACCGTCTCCAGATCGCGGTAGGGCACGATGGGCACCACCGGGCCGAATTGTTCCTCGTGGTACACGCGCATCTGCGGGGTCACCGGGTACAGCACCGCCGGATAGAAGAACGAACCACGATGGGTACCGCCATTGGCATTCACCACGTGGGCGCCGTGTTGTTGGGCATCGGCCACCAGGTCGTTGAGGTAATCCACCTTGCCGACTTCCGGCAGCGGTGTCAGTGAAACCCCGTCTTCCCAGGGCATGCCGGGCTTGAGGGTCTCCAGCTTGCGGTTGAATTTCTCGATGAAGCTGTCGACCACGTCTTCATGCACAAACAGGATTTTCAACGCGGTGCAACGCTGGCCGTTGAAGGACAGCGAACCGGTGACAGCCTCGCTGACGGCGTTGTCCAGGTCCACCTCGGGCAGCACGATGCCGGGGTTTTTCGCATCCAGGCCCAGGGCCGCACGCAGGCGGTGCGGCTTGGGGTGCAGCTTTTTCAAGTCGCTGGCGGCCTTGTTGGTGCCGATAAAGGCAAAGATGTCGATCTTGCCGCTGGCCATCAACGCACTGACGGTTTCGCGGCCGCTGCCGTAGATCACGTTGATCACCCCGGCCGGGAAGCTGTCGCGGAAGGCTTCCAGCAACGGACGGATCAGCAGCACACCGAGTTTGGCCGGCTTGAACACCACGGTATTGCCCATGATCAGCGCCGGGATCAGCGTGGTAAACGTCTCGTTGAGCGGGTAGTTGTAGGGGCCCATGCACAGCGCCACGCCCAGGGGCACGCGGCGGATTTGCCCGAGGGTGTCCTGTTCCAGCTCGAAGCGGCTGCTGCGGCGGTCGAGTTCCTTGAGGGCATTGATGGTGTCGGTGATGTAGTCGCAGGTGCGGTCGAATTCTTTCTGCGAGTCCTTGAGGTTCTTACCGATCTCCCACATCAGCAGGGTGACCACTGCGTCGCGCTGTTCGCGCATACGTCGCAAAAACGCCTCGACGTGCTGGATACGCTCCACCACGCGCATCGTCGGCCATTCACCCTGGCCACGATCATAAGCGCGCACGGCGGCATCGAGGGCGGTGAGGGCGGTGTCGGCGTCCAGCAACGGCGTGCTGCCGATCACCACGCGGCGGTCGCCCAATTGCACCGGGCTCTGCACCTGGGCCAAGGGGCCGTTCCACACCTGCAACTGGCCATCCACCAGGTAGTCACGCTGTTCGATGGGCGCCGCCAGGCGGTATTGCTCGGGAATATCGGCGACGCTGGTGGGAAACAGCTGGGCGAGCAGGTTGCTGGTGGTCATGGCACTACCCCTGAAATAGTTGCAAAACATGACGAGAGAGTCACCCAACACAGGGCTCTATGGCAAGGCTTGTGCGCGTTGCACTACACACCGGGGCGTGTCGCCTGCTCTTCGAGATAGTAGACTGCGCGCCTTTCTTGAAGGAGTTCACATGAGTCAGTACCAGCCGGGCATTCTTGCCGCACCGGTGCCTTTGCAGGCACGCCATCTGTTTTTTGCCGTGGACACCCTGGCAGCCGTGCCCGCTGCGCTGGACGCGCTGGTGCAGTTGGCCGATTCGGCGGCAGTGGTCGGATTTGGCGAGCCGCTGGTCAACGCGCTGGGTGCAACGATTGATGGTTTGCGCAGCTTTCCTGCCGTGAGCGCACCGGGTGCGCACAACCCGTCCACCCAGCAGGCACTGTGGGTGTGGCTGCATGGCGTCGATCGCGGTGAGTTGCTGCTGCGCAGTCGCGCTTTCGAGAAGGCCCTGGCCCCGGCGTTTCGCCTGGTGCAGTCGATCGAAGGCTTCCGCTACAAGACCGGCTTCGACCTCACCGACTACGAAGACGGCACCGAAAACCCCCACGACGACGCTGCCGTTGAAGCCGCCCTGACCGACAGCGGTGCCAGCTTCGCCGCGATCCAGCAATGGCAGCACGACCTCGATGGCTTCGCCGCGTTGCCCGCCCAGGAGCGCGACCACATCATCGGCCGCCGCCATGGCGACAACGAAGAGCTGGAAGACGCTCCCGAATCCGCCCACACCAAACGTACCGCCCAGGAAAGCTTCACCCCGGAAGCCTTCGTGGTGCGCCGCTCCATGCCCTGGGCTGAAAATGGCCAGGCCGGGTTGATGTTCCTCGCATTCGGCCATTCCTTCGATGCGTTCGAAGCCCAACTGCGCCGCATGAGCGGGTTGGAGGACGGGATTGTCGATGGCCTGTATCGCATCAGCACGCCGTTGACCGGTGGTTACTACTGGTGTCCGCCGACCCTCGGTGGGCGCCTGGACCTGAGTGCACTGGCAGGCTGATCGCCTTTACCTGTGGCGCGTGGCTGAACATGAAAATTCGGACAGCCACGCAATCCCCCACTGAAAAAATCCCCGGCTGCCCTTAATCTAGACACCTTTGCCACTGTGCGGATTGTTCATGTCTTCTATTGCCGATGGGCTGCCCCTCAATAAACGCCTGCCGGCCGTGATCGCGATCTCCCTGGGGATCGGCATGGCGACCCTGGACACGGCCATCGTCAACACGGCGTTGCCGACCCTGGCCGAAGGGATTGGCACCGATTCCGCCTCGGTGATCTGGGTGGTCAATGCCTACCAGTTGGCGATTATCGCCACGGTTCTGCCGTTTGCGTCCCTCAGCGATGTGCTCGGGCACCGCCGCGTGTATCTCGGCGGGTTGCTGCTGTTTATCGTCTCGTCGCTGTTTTGCGGGCTGGCCGGCTCGCTGGTCAGCCTGACCGCCGCCCGTGTGGTGCAGGGGCTGGGGGCGGCGGCGATCATGAGCGTCAATACGGCGTTGCTGCGGCATATCTACCCGTCAAAAATGCTCGGGCGTGGCCTGGGCTATAACTCGCTGGTGGTGGGGCTGGCGTTTACCCTGGGGCCCACGGCGGCGTCGGCGATTCTGTCGGTGGCGACCTGGCACTGGCTGTACCTGATCAATGTGCCGTTGGGGCTGTTGGCCCTGGGATTGGGCCTGCGTTCATTGCCGACCCTGCCGATGGCCGGGCATGCCTTCGACCGCCTCGCGGCTGCACTGTGTGCCGGGTTGTTCGCCTTGCTGGTGCTGGGGCTGGGCACGGCGGTACATGGTGCGCAGGGGGCGTTGACCCTGGGCTTGATTGCGGTGGCGCTGCTGTGTGGCGCGTTGCTGCTGCGCCGACAGGCCGGTCACCCGGCGCCGATGCTGGCGTTGGATCTGTTCAAGCGGCCGGTGTTTGCCTTGTCTTCCTTGACGGCGATCTGCGCCTTCAGCGCCCAGGGCCTGGCCTTTGTGTCGCTGCCCTTTCTGTTGCAGGCGGTGCTGGGGCATAGCCAGGTGGAAACCGGGTTCCTGATGACACCGTGGCCGGCGGTCGTGGCGGTGATGGCGTTGGTCGCCGGGCGCCTGGCTGACCGTGTGTCCCTGGGCCTGCTGTGCGGTATCGGGCTGTTGATGTTGAGCGTGGGGATGGCCGCGTTGGCGACCTTGGGCCACGGCGCATCGGCCTTCGATATCGGCTGGCGCATGGCGCTGTGCGGTGCCGGGTTCGGGTTCTTCCAGTCGCCCAACCTCAAGGCGCTGATGACCAGTGCGCCGTTGGCGCGCAGCGGTGGGGCCAGCGGCATCGTGGCGATTTCGCGGTTGCTGGGGCAGACGCTGGGGGCGTCGTTGGTGGCGCTGTGTTTCCACCTGTCCCTGGGCAATGGCCCACTGTATGCGCTGTGGCTGGGTTGCGTGTTTGCGCTGGTGGGCGCCGTGGCCAGTGGCCTGCGTTTGCTGCCCTACGGGAAAAAGCCGTTGTAAAACCTGCGGTGGGAGGGCTACCGTGGCGACCTGAATATTTCGGGATGTTTCAGATTTATGTCCAGCCTGGCCCTCCGCACTGCCGATACCCATTCCCGCCGCGCTGCGTTGACCCTGGCCTTATGCCTGCCCAGTGACGTGTTGCTCTATCTGCTGTTGCCCATGGAGTCCCAGGCCTTTGGCATCACGCTCGCCCAGGCCGGTGTATTGCTGGCGGCCAACCGGCTGGTGCGGATTTTCGGTTACCGCCATGTACTGAATTTCTACGCGCGCAACGGTGATCGTCTGACCTGCATGATCGCCGCCGGCGCCGCCACCCTATGTGCCTTGGGCAATTCGGTGCTGTCGGGCTTTGCCGCATTGTTGGGACTGCGGCTGGTGTGGGGCTTGTGTTTCGCCGCGTTGAACCTGTCGACTCAGGTATTGGCCACCTCCGAACCGGAGGGCGCCGCGCGCCGGGCCGGGCGTTCGCGGGCCCTGATCGCCTGGGGGCCGATGCTGGCGTTGCCGTTCGGTGGCTGGCTGACGCTGTGGGCCGGGCCGCGTCCGATCTTTGTGATCCTCGCCGGCTGTTGCCTGGTGGGGCTGTGGATGGCGCGCGGCCTGCCCAGCGCCGGGCATGATTTGCACAGCACCCCGGGGCGCCGTTTCAAGTGGCCCGACAGCGTGGCGCTGTGGTCGTTTATCGAAGGCGTGGCGCTGGACGGACTGTTTATTTTCGGCCTGTCGATCCAGGCGCAGAAGCTGCTCGGCGGTAATGCGGTGCTGATCGCCGGCGGCTTGATGGCCCTGCGTTATGTCTCGGAAATGCTCCTGAGCCCCCTGGGAGGTCACGCCGCCCAGCGCTTTGGCGCGACCTCGATGTTGTTGCTGTTTTCGTTCCTGAGTGCCTTGGCCTTGACGGCGTTCGGCAGCTATTGGGTGATTGTCGGCGCGGCGGCGGTGTTGGTGCTGCGCGCGTTGCAACTGCCCCTGGTGACCACCCTGGTCGCCGAGCGCAACCCCGGTTCGCTGCGGGTGTCGGCCCTGGCGTCGAATGCGGTATGGCGTGACATCGGTGCGGGCCTCGGGCCACTGCTGGCAGGCCTGCTGTTGCCGGTGGCCTCGGCACCCCTGGTGTTTGGCGTGGCGGGTGCGGCGATTGCGGTGAGTGCGTTGTTCTGCTGGCGCACCCGTGTGGCAGCAGACTGACTTACGTGCGTTTCAATCCTTCCAGCCAGGCGGGATCAAAGCGGGTTTGTTCGGTGTCGATCCCCAGTGCCAGCATCGTGTTCTTATGCGCGTCCATTTCACCGACCAACTGCGCCTGGGCACTGGAGTTGGCGTCCAGGGCGTGCATCTGCGTCAGCCCCAGGTGATAGAAACGCAGTATCTTCATGGCCGTCGGATCATTCGCCTGCACACGCTCGGTGACGGTGTGCATCACGTTGGTCACGCGCATCAGGGTGCGCTTGAGCTGCCAGCCATACACGGCCGGTGCCAGCCACGGTTGGGTGCGGAACGGGCCGCGCAGCAGGGCGACCGTTATCAACACCCCGGCGAATACGCCACCGACATTAAAGCGGAAGTTGTCACCGCCGGGTTCGCCGAACAGCATCACCGCCAGGCTCGACAGCAGCATGGCCAGGGCCACGAACAGCACGGCCACGATCAGCGTGCTGCGGCGCGTCTGTTGGCGGTAGGTGACGGGGTCGCAGGGTTTGAGCTCGAACATCCGGTCCAGGTCTCCAGGGCGGGTAGGGGGAAGGCATCTTCTCATGGTCAGCGGTCAGTGGTGGGGCAATCAAGTTGAACCATGATCTGGGGCAGTTTCTCTAAACCGGTGTAGTCCCTTTGAGGTCAACCACCATGCCCGAATACAAGCAGCCACCGCCCGGAACCCCCGACCCTGACCGCACGCCCGGTGAAGAGGAGCGCGACAACGATGCCTTGCGCCCCAATGACCCGAAAGAGCGTGACGCCCAGGATGATGTGGAGCACGTCGAAGACGACCTGGAAAACCTCCACGACAAAGCTCGCCCGCTATAACAGGAGACCATGATGAACAAGCGCTCGGATGGACCGCCCTCCAATGAACACGCCAGCGGCAAGGATGAGCTGGGATTTGATCCGGACTCGCCCGATGTGGCTGATCCGCAGGTTGATCCCATCGGTCCGGCCATCGCCCCTCTGGATAAAAAGGCCAAGGACGACGGGAAAAAAAAGCCGCCCTACGATCCGTTGGGCGACTTGAAGAAATGAGCTGGGCCCCGCCAATGAGCGGGGCTTTTTGTTTATCTGGGCGGCATCCAGGTGACGTCGGTAATGCCGTACTTCTCGGCCCACGGGCGCGTGGTTTTTTTCACTTGCTCATGGCCGACCCGGCCGATACGGCTCACATGCGCAATGTCAGCGTCAACGGCTGCCCAGTGCCAGGCCTCGGCGTTGTTCATCACTTCGGCACGCACCACAAAGGACTTCGGTTGACCGTGCAGTTGGTAGTGGATGGTGTAGATTTTTGCGGTACTCATGTTGCCTCCCTGTCTTGTTATAGATGGATAGGGAACGGTTTAAAAAGGTTCACTCAAAATGACAATCTGCATGCTTGCGCGGCATAGTGACGCATTCCTCCCGCGCCCAAGGATCGCGCCATGACCCTCCTGAACCACAGCCGCCTGTACCTGCAACGCTTGGGTTACGACTCGCCACCACCGCCCACCCTGCAGACCCTGCGGGATTTGCAACTGCGTCATGTGTGCACCTTCGCCTTCGAAAGCCTGTCGACCCTGCTGCGCCTGCCGGTGCCGATCGACTTGCCCAGCGTCGAGCAGAAAGTCCTGTTCGATGGGCGGGGTGGGTATTGCTATGAGTTGAACCAGATGTTCCTGGCGCTGTTGCAGGAACTGGGGTTCGAGGCGCGCGGCATTACCGGGCGGGTTGTGATGGGTGGTCCGCCGGACGCACGTACGGCGCGCACCCATCGCCTGAGCCTGGTGACCCTGGACGGCGTGCGCTACATCACCGACGTCGGCTTTGGTGGCATGGTGCCCAGCAGTCCGTTGCAGTTGGACACGCAGGCCGTGCAGGCCACGGCCCATGAGCCGTATCGCCTGACACTCAATGAGCAGGAGGGCAGCTACACGTTGTGGGCCGAGGTCGCGGGGGAGTGGCGTGGCTTGTATGTGTTCGACCTGCAAGTGCAGGCAGACATCGACTACGAAATTGGTAACTGGTACGTCTCGACCCATCCAGGTTCGCCGTTCCTGGGCCAATTGAAAGTCGCACGCCTGGCAGCGGGCGAACGCCACACCTTGAACAACGCCCACTATGGGATTCACTACCTGGATCGGCCGAGTGACAAGCGTGTGATCCAGAGCGCCGACGAGCTGCTGGACGTACTGGGCACTACCTTTGGGATTCGCGTGCCGGTTCACCCTCAGCTTGATTCAACCCTTGAGGGCTTGGTAATGGCTGCACGCCAGGAATATTGATCTAGAGCCATCGCTGAACCGTTTTACCTCCAAGTGGGGGCAAATTTTTTCGAACCTTTGGTGCCAGCCTGGGTTCGAAGCGTTTCCTGAATAATTTGCCCACCAGACAAGGAGATGTAAACGATGTCCAAACTATTCGCAAACCTCCTCAAGCATTCCTCACTGCTGGCGCTGGTCGCCGCGCCAGCAGTGGCGTTCGCCGCACCGTCCACTGACCCGATTTCTACCTTTGGGATTCTGGGCAGCTACAACGACTTCAAGCTCGAAGGCGGTAGTGAAAGTGATAAGGACCACATGCCCGAAGCCGGTCTTTTCTACAACTTCGGCAACAAGCTCACCGCCGAGTCGGGCTTTATCTACCAGGCAGGTGTGGAAGCCAAGTACGGTAAAAAGAGTGATAACAAACTCAAGGAAGGCCAGGCCGACCTGGATCTCGGCTGGCGTGCCGCGCTGGATGCGCGCAACTTCGTCGACGTGATCGTTGGCGGCGGTTACAGCTGGACCCGCTATGAGCTGGACTCGAACGACTACGACATGGAACTCACCAACAAGTCGCCGTTCGCCAAGGCAGCCCTGGGCTACAACCATCAGTTCGATGACATGACGCTGCGTTTCGAAGCCGGTGCGCGTCGCACCATTGATGGTCGTACCAAGCTCAAGGTGGACGGCGTGGGCAGCGACACCGTAGACCTCAAGGACCGCACTAACCCGTATGCGGAAGTCAGCCTGCTGATGAACCAGAAGGGCGACCTGCCGGTGATGGCGGGCCTTTACTACACCCGCACCGAATACAAGCTCGACGGTGATTCCGAAGTGGCCGATAACACTCGGCTCAAGCGGGATGAGTACGGGGTCAAGCTAGGTATCGCGTTCTGACGCGGTTGCAATGTAAAACGCCCCGAACATTCGGGGCGTTTTTTTGGGCTGTTGCAGGTCAGCCCAGAACGCAAAAACGGCGCCCTGGGGCGCCGTTTCTGTTGATTCGCATACCGCTAAGGGATCAAACCCCCAGCACCGCGTGCTGCACCAGGGTCAGCAACGGTTGTGGGTACACGCCGAGGAAGAAGGCGAGCAGGGCGATAGCCAGCAGCATCACGCCACCGGCTTTCTGTTCCCAGTGCAGCTCAGCATCCACACGGCGCAGGTTTGGCTCGATCAGGTACAGGGTGACCATCACGCGCAGGTAGTAGAACACGCCGATGGCACTGCCCAGCACCAGGGACGCAACCAGCCACCACTCGTGGGCTTCGACACCGGTCGCGACGATGTAGAACTTGCCGATAAAGCCCGCGGTCAGCGGGATACCGGCCAGGGACAGCATCATCACGGTGAGTACGGCGGTCAGGTACGGACGGCGCCAGAACAGGCCGCGGTATTCGTACAGGGCGTCGGCGTCACGGCCCTTGTAAGGCGAGGACATCAGGGTGATCACGCCGAACGCGCCGAGGCTGGTGATCACGTAGGTGACCAGGTACACGCCGATGGCTTCCACGGCCAGGCCTTTGCTCGCCACCAGGGCGATCAACAGGTAGCCGAAGTGGGCGATGGACGAGTAACCCAGCAGACGCTTGAGGTTGTTCTGGGTCAGCGCCAGCAGGTTGCCGAACAGGATCGACGCGATGGCGATCACGGTCAACACGTTGCTCAGCACGCCGGTGTTGGCGGCAGGCGAGATCTGGAACAGACGCACCATCACCGCAAACACAGCGACCTTGGACGCGGTCGCCAGGAACGCCGCCACCGGCGCCGGGGCGCCTTCGTACACGTCCGGGGTCCACAGGTGGAACGGCACCAGCGACAGCTTGAACGCCAGGCCGATCAGCATCATCGCCAGGCCCAGTTGGGCAATCGGCGCGGGGCTGTTGGTGGCGGCCAGGGCGTGACCGATACCGGTGAAGCTCAGGCTGCCGGCTTCGGCGTAGAGCAGGGCCATACCGAACAACAGGAACGCGGAACCGGCGGCCGACAGCACCATGTACTTGATGCCGGCTTCCAGGGAACGCTTGTTGAAGAAGGCGTAGGCCACCAGGCCGTAGGTCGGGATCGACAGCAGTTCCAGGCCGATGAACAAGCCGGCCAGGTGCTGCGCGCTGACCAGCACGATACCGCCGGCCGCAGCCAGCAGGATCAGCAGGTACAGCTCTTCGCGGTTGCCCGGGTAGCCGGTGCCGCCTTCGCCGAGGTAGGCGTGGGCGAGGGTGACGCAGGCGAGGGTGGCGACGAGGATCAGCGCGATATACAGCAGCGCGAAATCATCGACCATCATCAGCGGGGTCACCGCCAGTGGCGCGACCTTGAGTGCCGGGATAATCGACAGCAAGGCCAGGTTCAAACCGGCGCAGGACAGCAGGAACGTTTGTGAGTGATTGCGGCGCCAGGCGATCGCCAGCATCACCACCACGATGGTGAGGCTGGTGATCAGCAGCGGCGCAAGCGCGATAAAGTGTTGGATCGTGAATTCCATAGCGCTCTTACCGGGCCGAAGCGAGTTGAGAGAAGGCGGTGCCGAACCACTGCTGCACGCCATGCATCGTCGCGGCAGAAGTGTCCAGGAACGGTTGCGGGTACACGCCGATGTAGATCAGCAATACCGCAAGGCCGAGCACCATGATCAGTTCGCGAGCATCCATCCCTTTCAGGACGGCGTCGGACTTGGCCGGGCCGAAGTAGGCGCGGTGGATCATGATCAGCGAGTAGACCGAACCGAATACCAGGCCGGAGGTAGCAATGGCGCTGATCCACGGTGTTTGCACGAAGGCACCCATCAGGATCAGGAACTCGCCGATGAAGTTACCGGTACCCGGCAAGCCCAGGGAAGCGGCGGCGAAGAACAGGCTGATCGCCGGCAGGTACGCAATGCGCGACCACACGCCGCCCATCTCGCGCATGTCACGGGTGTGCAGGCGCTCGTACAACTGGCCACTCAGGATAAACAGTGCCGCGGCCGAGACACCGTGGGCCAACATCTGGATCACCGCACCTTGCAACGCCAGCTGGCTGCCGGAGTAGATGCCGATCAGTACGAAGCCCATGTGGGAAACGGACGAGAAGGCAATCAGACGCTTGATGTCGGTTTGCGCGAATGCCAGGAACGCACCGTAGAAGATCCCGATCAGGCCGAGGGTCATGGCAATCGGCGCGAACTCGGCCGAGGCGTTCGGGAACAGCGGCAGGGCGAAACGCAGCAGGCCGTAGGCCGCCGTCTTCAGCAGGATACCGGCCAGGTCCACGGAGCCTGCGGTCGGCGCCTGGGCGTGAGCGTCAGGCAGCCAGGAGTGGAACGGCACCACCGGCAGCTTCACCGCGAAGGCGATGAAGAAGCCCAGCATCAGGATGTACTCGGTGGTCAGGGACATCTTGGTTTTCAACAGGTCGGCGTAGTTGAAGGTAATCACGCCAGTCGAGTTGAAGTTGACCAGTACCAGGCCCAGGATCGCCACCAACATGATCAGGCCGGAAGCCTGGGTGAAGATGAAGAACTTGGTCGCCGCGTAGATCCGGGTTTTCTTGCCGTCCGAAGAACTGTGACCCCAGAGCGCGATGAGGAAGTACATCGGCACCAGCATCATCTCCCAGAAGAAGAAGAACATGAACAGGTCGAGGGCGAGGAACACGCCGACAACGCCGCCCAGGATCCACATCAGGTTCAGGTGGAAGAAGCCCACGTGACGCTGGATCTCTTTCCAGGAGCAGAGTACCGAGAGGATACCCAGCAGGCCGGTCAGCAGGATCATCAACAGCGACAGGCCGTCGAGGGCCAGGTGCACGTTGATGCCGAAGCGCTGGATCCACACGTGCTTGAATTCAAGCGCGAACGTTGGATCGACACCCGGTGCCGGAGCGAATGAATAGTCGCCATGGGCCCACAGCCAGAGGCCGAGTGCGAGTTCCAGGGACATGGTCAGCAACGCAATCCAGCGGGGGAGGGTGGCGCCGAAGCGTTCACCCATCCAGCAGAGCAGGCCGCCGATAAAGGGGATCAGGATTAGCCAGGGCAGAATCATGACGGGCTCGTTTCCTTTCGCAAGTTCGCAAAGTTCATATCAGACCGCTACCACAACGATGGCGCCGATCACCAGCACGGCACCAGCAGCCATGGAAGCCGCATACCAACGCAACTGGCCGGTCTCGGTACGGCTCAGGGCGGTGTGACCGCCTTTGGCCGCGCGCGGGATCAAACCGATGGTCTGGTCGAGCGGGTCTTTACGCAGTACATGACTGATGGCCAGGTAGGGCTTGACGAACAGTTTGTCGTAGAGCCAGTCGAAGCCCCAGGCGGCGAACCACCAGGCCGAGAGGAAACGGCCGATGCCACTGTTGGCCACGGCGGTCACGAAGCGACGCTTGCCGAGGAACAGCAGGGCCGCCAGCAGGATGCCGGCGATGGCAATGGCGCCCGAGGCGATTTCCAGACTGTGCTTGGCGGCGCCGCCGGCATGGCCGGCGCTTTCCGGCAGTACACCGGCCAGTGGCGGGGTGATCAGCGCGCCGATGAAGGTCGACAGGATGATCAGCACCGACAGTGGCAGCCAGTGGGAGATGCCATGGCCTGCGTGGGCTTCGGTCTTGGCTTCACCGTGGAAGGTGATGAAGATCAGGCGGAAGGTGTACAGCGAGGTCATGAACGCACCCACCAGGCCTGCGTACAGCAGGTTCTGGTTACCGCTGGCAAAGGCTTCCCAGAGGATTTCGTCCTTGGAGTAGAAACCGGCGGTCACCAGCGGCAGGGCGGCCAGGGCGGCACCACCGACGATGAAGCTGGCGTAGGCCAGTGGCAGTTTCTTCCACAGGCCGCCCATCTTGAAGATGTTCTGCTCGTGGTGGCAGGCCACGATCACCGCACCGGAGGCCAGGAACAGCAGGGCCTTGAAGAAGGCGTGGGTCATCAGGTGGAAGATCGCCGCGTCCCAGGCGCCGACGCCCAGGGCCAGGAACATGTAGCCAATCTGGCTCATGGTCGAGTAGGCGAGGATCCGCTTGATGTCGGTCTGCACCAGCGCGGCGAAGCCGGCCAGTACCAGGGTCACGCCGCCGACGATGCCCACCAGGTGCAGGATGTCCGGCGCCAGGGTGAACAGGCCGTGGGTACGGGCGATCAGGTAGACACCGGCGGTAACCATGGTTGCGGCGTGGATCAGTGCCGACACCGGGGTAGGACCGGCCATGGCATCCGCCAGCCAGGTCTGCAGCGGCAGTTGCGCGGATTTACCCACGGCGCCGCCCAGCAGCATCAGGGTCGCCAGGGTGATCCAGAAGTCGCCGACCTGGAATTTCTGCGGTGCCAGCACCAGCAGTTCCTGGATGTTCAGCGTGCCCACCTGTTGGAACAGGATGAACAGGCCGATGGCCATGAACACGTCGCCGATACGGGTGACGATAAACGCCTTGAGTGCCGCGTTACCGTTGTTGCGGTTGCTGTAGTAGAAACCGATCAACAGGTACGAGCACAGGCCCACGCCCTCCCAGCCGAAGTACAGGAACAACAGGTTATCGCCGAGCACCAGGAACAGCATGCTGGCGATAAACAGGTTGGTGTACGAGAAGAAGCGCGAGTAGCCCGCTTCACCGCGCATGTACCAGGACGCGAACAGGTGGATCAGGAAGCCCACGCCCACCACCACGCCAAGCATGGTGATCGACAGGCCATCGACGTAGAGGGCGAAGTTGGGCTTGAAGCCTTCCACCGACATCCACTGCCACAGCACCAGGGTGTAGTGGCCGCCTTCCGGCGGTGCCACGTTGAATTGCCAGATGACGTAGGCGGCAACGATGGCCGACAGGCCAATGGAGCCCACACCGATCAGGGCCGAAAGGTTTTCCGACCAGCGTCCGCGAGAGAACGACAGCAGCAGGAAACCGATCAGGGGAAATACGAAAGTCAGAAAGATCATGTTCATCCGCGCATCTCACTGGCAGCGTCGATATCAAGCGTGTGGAAGCGACGATACAGTTGCAGCAGGATCGCCAGGCCGATACTGGCCTCGGCGGCTGCCAGGCTGATCACCAGGATGAACATGACTTGTCCATCCGGCTGGCCCCAACGTGCACCTGCAACGATGAACGCCAGTGCCGCAGCGTTCATCATGATTTCCAGGCTCATCAACACGAACAGAATGTTACGGCGAACCATCAGGCCGACCAGGCCAAGGCAGAACAGGATGCCGGCGACCGCCAGACCATGCTCCAAAGGGATAGCAGGCATCGTCATTGCTCCTTGGCTTCGTTGCGGCCCAAGTGGAAGGCAGTGATGGCTGCGGCGAGCAGCAGCATCGACGCCAGTTCGACCACCAGCAGGTACGGGCCGAACAGGCTGATGCCCACGGCTTTCGCGTCCACGGTGGTATGGCCGATGGCCTGGCCGCTCTGGTGAGCGAACAGCACATACAGCAGTTCACCCAGCAGCAGCGCTGCGAGGACAACCGGGCCGAGCCAGATGCCGGGCTTGAGCCAGACGCGTTCCTGGGCGACCGAGGCCGGCCCGAGGTTGAGCATCATCACCACAAACACGAACAGCACCATGATGGCGCCGGCGTAGGCGATCACTTCCAGCACACCGGCGAACGGTGCGCCGAGGCTGAAGAAGGTCATGGCCACGGCGATCAGCGAAATGATCAGGTAGAGCAGGGCGTGCACGGGGTTGGTGTTGGTGATCACGCGAAGCGTGGACACAACCGCGATACCCGATGCGAAATAGAAAGCGAATTCCATCTTTCTTCCTTAAGGCAGCAAGCTCTTCACGTTGATCGGCTCGGCTTCGTTTTGTGCGGCGCCTTTCGGCTTACCGGCAACGGCCATACCTGCAACACGATAGAAGTTGTAATCAGGGTTTTTACCGGGACCAGAGATCAGCAGATCTTCTTTCTCGTACACCAGGTCCTGACGTTTGAACTCGGCCATCTCGAAATCCGGTGTGAGCTGGATCGCGGTGGTCGGGCAAGCTTCCTCGCAGAGGCCGCAGAAAATGCAGCGCGAGAAGTTGATGCGGAAGAAGTCCGGGTACCAGCGACCGTCTTCGGTTTCAGCTTTCTGCAGGGAGATGCAACCCACCGGGCACGCCACGGCGCACAGGTTGCAGGCTACGCAACGCTCTTCGCCATCGGGGTCGCGGGTCAGCACGATGCGGCCGCGATAGCGCGGCGGCAGGTACACCGCTTCTTCCGGGTATTGCAGGGTGTCGCGTTTACGGAAGCCGTGACCGAACACCATCACCAGGCTTCGCAACTGGGTACCGGTACCCTTAACGATGTCGCCAATATATTTGAACATGGGTCAAATCCTCACTGAACCGCGCCCGCTGGCGTGTTCAACAACACAACGGCAGCAGTCACCAGCAAATTGATCAGGGTCAGCGGCAGGCAGAAACGCCAGCTGAAATCCATCACCTGGTCATATCGTGGACGCGGAATGGAAGCGCGCAGCAGGATAAACAGCATGATGAAGAACGCGGTCTTCAGGAAGAACCAGAAGAACGCCAGCTGCGGCAGGATGCCGAACGGACCGTGCCAGCCGCCGAAGAACAGCGTGACCAGCAGGGCCGAGATCAAGATGATGCCGATGTATTCACCGACGAAGAACATGCCCCATTTCATGCCGGCGTATTCAATGTGGTAACCGTCAGCCAGTTCCTGTTCCGCTTCCGGCTGGTCGAACGGGTGACGGTGAGTCACGGCGACGCCGGCGATGAAGAAGGTACAGAAGCCGAAGAACTGCGGAATGATGAACCACAGGTTCTGCGCCTGGTACTCGACGATGTCGCGCATGTTGAACGAGCCGACCTGCACCACGATGCCCATCAGCGCGAGGCCCATGAACACTTCGTAGGACACGGTCTGGGCCGAGGCCCGCAGGCTGCCCAGCAGGGCGAACTTGTTGTTGCTCGACCAGCCGGCGAACAGCACCGCGTAGACCGACAGGCCGGCCATGGCGAAGAAGAACAGCAAGCCGATGTTCAGGTCCGCCACGCCCCAGGTCGGGGTGATCGGGATGATCGCGAAGGCGATCAGCAAGGCGCTCATGGCCACGACCGGTGCCAGGGTGAAAATCACCTTGTCGGCAAACGGCGGGGTCCAGTCTTCCTTGAAGAACATCTTCAGCATGTCGGCGGCGATCTGGAACATACCGAACGGGCCAACGCGGTTCGGACCGTAACGGTCCTGCCACCAGCCCAGCAGGCGACGTTCGACGAAGCTGAGCAGGGCGCCCGCGACGACCACGGCCAACAGGATCACGATGGCCTTGACGACCGAGATGATCACGTCGATCACTTCAGGGGTGAACCAGGTCATTGCGCTGCCTCCTGCAGACCGTCAACGGTTTTGCCGAAGATCGCCGTCGGGATGCCGGCAAGGCCTTTAGGCAGGGCAACCAGGCCGGCACCCAGCTCTTCGTTGATACGCAGCGGCAGACGCAGGGTCTGGCCGGCCACGGTCACGCTGAGCAAGGCTCCGTCGTTGACGCCCAGGCGGTCGGCTTCGGACTTGGCCACGGACACGTAGGCCTCGGGAATGCGCTCTTGTACCGGCGCGGCCTTGGAAGAGGTCTCTTCGCTGCCGAACAGGTGGAAGAACGGCACGACCTGCCAGGTGCCCTGGGCCGGGTTGAACGGACGCGGGACCGCAGCGAACCAGTTCAGCGCGTCGCCCTGGGTTTCGATCAGGCGGGTGCCCGGGTCGCCGGCGCGGATGTGACCACCGACTTCGTCCTGGAACTTGTTCCAGGCCTGTGGCGAGTTCCAGCCCGGCGACCAGGCAAACGGCACTTGCTGACGTGGCTCGACCGAACCCGAATAACCTTCCATGGAGAAGGCAAACGCGGTGTCGTTGTCTTGCGGGGTACGTGGCTCGTGCACGCTGATGTCGGCGCGCATGGCGGTACGACCGGAGTAACGCAGCGGCTCACGGGCGAGCTTCATGCCCTTGATGCGGAACGCGGCGGACGGTGCGGCGTCGACGATACGCGCCAGCTGCGGCGCGCTCGCGGCGGCTGCGGCGGTGACGTGGTCGAGCTGGGTCCAGTCGATCGGCTGGTTCAGCAGGGTCGCGCGCAGGGCATGCAGCCAGCGCCAGCCTTCGTGAACCAGGATGCTGGCGTCCATGTACTTCGGATCGAACACCTGGAAGAAGCGCTGGGCACGGCCTTCCTGGCTGACCAGGGTGCCGTCGCCTTCGGCGAAGGTAGCGGCTGGCAGTACCAGGTCGGCACGCTCGCTGGTGGCGGTCTTCTGGTGGTCGGCGACGATCAGGACCTTGGCGGCGTTCAGCGCAGCGTCAACCTTGGCGGCGTCGGTGCGGGTGTACAGGTCGTTTTCCAGCACCACGATCGCATCGGCAGTGCCGTCGATCACGGTTTGCAGGGCGGCGTCCAGGGACTCGCCACCGAGCATGGCCAGGCCGAGGCTGTTGGCTTCCGGCACCACCAGGCTGATGGAACCGTTCTTGTCGCGCAGCTTCAAGGCCTTGGCGATGTTGGCGGCGGCTTCGATCAAGGCCTTGGAACCCAGCGAGGTACCGGCAATGATCAATGGACGCTTGGCTGCCAGCAGGGCGTCGGCAATGCGCTGGGCCAGTTCGACGGCTTCAGTGTCCAGGCCTTCGACTGCCGGCGCGCTGGCATCGAGGGCGTGGGCCACGGCGAAACCGATGCGGGCCAGGTCGTCCGGTGCGGCGTGGACGCATTCTTCGGCGATGTCGTCGAGCTTGGTTTCCGCCAGGCTGGCGATAAACAGCGGGTTCAGCGCGTGCTGGCCGATGTTTTTCACCGCAGCGTCGAGCCAAGGCTGGACGCGCATGGCGTCGGCCATGTCTTCGGCCTTGCCTTTGACCGACTGGCGCAGGGACAGCGCGATACGCGCGGCGGTCTGGGTCAGGTCTTCACCGAGCACGAAGATGGCATCGTGGTCTTCGATGTCACGCATGTTCGGCACCGGCAGCGGGCTGTCGTTCAGCACCTGCATGACCAGGCGGATGCGCTCCAGCTCACCGGCTTCGATACCGGAGTAGAAGTGCTCGGCACCCACCAGCTCACGCAACGCGTAGTTGCTTTCGAGGCTGGCGCGGGGCGAGCCGATACCGACGATGTTGCGGCCGCGCAGCAGGTCGGCGGCTTTGTCCAGCGCCGCGTCCAGGCTCAGCTTGGCGCCATCGGCCAGCAGTGGCTGGCGTGGACGGTCTTCACGGTTGACGTAGCCATAGCCGAAACGACCACGGTCGCACAGGAAGTACTGGTTGACCGAACCGTTGAAGCGGTTTTCGATGCGACGCAGTTCGCCGTAGCGTTCGCCCGGGGAGATGTTGCAACCGCTCGAGCAGCCGTGGCAGATGCTCGGCGAGAACTGCATGTCCCACTTGCGGTTGTAGCGCTCGGAGTGGGTCTTGTCGGTGAACACACCGGTCGGGCAGACCTCGGTGAGGTTGCCGGAGAACTCGCTTTCGAGCACGCCGTCTTCAACGCGACCGAAGTACACGTTGTCGTGGGCGCCGAATACGCCGAGGTCGGTGCCGCCGGCGTAGTCTTTATAGAAGCGTACGCAGCGGTAGCAGGCGATGCAGCGGTTCATTTCGTGGGAAATGAACGGGCCCAGCTGCTGGTTCTGGTGGGTACGCTTGGTGAAGCGATAGCGGCGCTCGTTGTGGCCGGTCATCACCGTCATGTCTTGCAGGTGGCAGTGACCGCCTTCCTCACAGACCGGGCAGTCGTGGGGGTGGTTGGTCATCAGCCATTCGACAACGCTGGCGCGGAACGCCTTGGATTCTTCATCGTCGATGGAGATCCAGGTGTTGTCGGTGGCTGGGGTCATGCAGGACATGACGATACGACCACGGGTGTCGTTTTCGTCGGTGTACTGCTTGACCGCACACTGGCGACAGGCACCGACGCTACCAAGCGCGGGGTGCCAGCAGAAATACGGGATATCGAGGCCGAGTGACAGACACGCCTGTAACAGGTTGTCCGCCCCATCGACTTCGAGCGCTTTGCCGTCTACGTGGATAGTGGCCATGGTTCAAAGTTCTTCGTTGGCCCGTTGTCAGCGGGCGTGGCTAATGGAATCTTGTTATTCATGTGCATCTACACAGCCTTCACGGCGTCAGCACATGAGCAGGCGAAGGGCACGGACCCTTTGCCTGTTTAAGCGTTACGCGCCGACTACGATCGGCCTTGCCAGAGGCGGGACGGCGGCGCTGGTGGGCGCGATGCCGGCTTCGAACTCCGAGCGGAAGTATTTGATTGCGCTGCCCAATGGCTCCACGGCGCCCGGTGCGTGAGCACAGAAGGTCTTGCCTGGGCCGAGGAAACCGACCAGGCCCAGCAGGGTCTCGATGTCACCCTCGCGGCCTTCGCCATTTTCCAGGGCCATCAGCAGCTTGACGCTCCACGGCAGGCCGTCGCGGCATGGGGTACAGAAGCCGCAGGATTCACGGGCAAAGAACTGCTCCATGTTGCGCAGCAGCGAGACCATGTTCACGGTGTTGTCCACCGCCATCGCCAGGCCGGTACCCATCCGGGTGCCCACCTTGCCGATGCCGCCGGCATACATTTGTGCGTCGAGGTGCTCGGGGAGCAGGAAGCCGGTGCCGGCGCCGCCTGGCTGCCAGGCCTTGAGGGTGTAGCCGTCGCGCATGCCGCCGGCGTAGTCCTCGAACAGCTCGCGTGCGGTCACGCCGAACGGCAGTTCCCACAGGCCAGGGTTCTTGACCTTGCCGGAGAAGCCCATGAGCTTGGTGCCCATGTCTTCACTGCCTTCACGGGCCAACGATTTGTACCAGTCCACGCCGTCGGCGATGATCGCCGGCACGTTGCACAGGGTCTCGACGTTGTTCACGCAGGTCGGCTTGCCCCACACGCCCACGGCGGCAGGGAAGGGCGGCTTGGAGCGCGGGTTGGCGCGGCGGCCTTCGAGGGAGTTGATCAGTGCGGTTTCTTCACCGCAGATGTAACGCCCGGCGCCGGTGTGCACGAACAGTTCGAAGTCAAAACCCGAACCTAGGATGTTCTTGCCCAGCAGGCCTGCGGCCTTGGCTTCTGCCACTGCACGGTTGAGGTGCTTGGCGGCGGTGGTGTATTCGCCGCGCAGGAAGATGTAGCCACGGTAGGTTTTCAGCGCGCGGGCGCTGATCAGCATGCCTTCGATCAGCAGATGGGGCAGTTGCTCCATCAGCATGCGGTCTTTCCAGGTGTTGGGTTCCATTTCATCCGCGTTGCACAGCAGGTAGCGGATGTTGATGGATTCGTCTTTGGGCATCAGGCCCCACTTCACGCCCGTGGGGAAGCCTGCACCGCCGCGACCCTTGAGGCCGGCGTCCTTCACGGTCTGGACGATGTCGTCCTGGGCCATGTCGGCGAAGGCCTTGCGCGCAGCGGCGTAGCCGTTCTTGGCCTGGTACTCGTCAAGCCATACCGGCTCGCCGTCGTCACGCAGGCGCCAGGTCAGCGGGTGGGTCTCGGCCGAACGCTTGATCAGGTTGGCCGGGCCGAAGGAAGTCAGGGTCATGGGTAGCCCTCGAGCAATTGGGTCACGCCAGCAGGCTGCACGTCACCGAATGTGTCGTCGTCGATCATCAACGCCGGCGCCTTGTCGCAGTTGCCCAGGCAGCACACCGGCAGCAGCGTGAAGCGGCCGTCCGGGGTGGTCTGGCCGAGGCCGATGCCCAGCTTGGCCTGGATCTCGCTGACCACCGACTCGTGGCCACCGATGTAGCAGACCATGCTGTCGCACACGCGAATGATGTGGCGGCCGACCGGCTGGCGGAAGATCTGGCTGTAGAACGTCGCCACGCCTTCAACGTCGCTGGCGGGGATGCCGAGGATCTCGCCGATGGCGTAGAGGGCGCCGTCCGGCACCCAGCCACGTTCCTTCTGGACGATCTTCAAGGCCTCGATCGACGCCGCGCGCGGGTCTTCGTAGTGATGCAGCTCGTGCTCGATGGCCGAGCGCTCGGTTTCACTCAAGGTGAAACGGTCTGTCTGGATAAGCGTGCTGTTCATGCTTAGCGGTCCACGTCGGCCATAACGAAATCGATACTACCCAGGTACGCAATCAAGTCCGCGACCATCTCGCCTTTGATCACCGAAGGGATCTGCTGCAAGTGGGCGAAGCTTGGGGTACGAATCCGGGTGCGGTAGCTCATGGTGCCGCCATCGCTCGTCAGGTAATAACTGTTGATACCCTTGGTCGCTTCGATCATCTGGAAGGATTCGTTGGCCGGCATTACCGGGCCCCACGAAACCTGCAGGAAGTGCGTGATCAGGGTTTCGATGTGCTGCAGCGTGCGCTCTTTCGGCGGCGGCGTGGTCAGCGGGTGATCCGCCTTGTACGGGCCGGCCGGCATGTTGCGCATGCACTGCTCGATGATCTTCAGGCTCTGGCGCATTTCTTCGACGCGCACGATGCAACGGTCGTAGGCATCGCCATTGGCGGCCAGCGGTACTTCGAACTCGAAGTTTTCGTAGCCCGAGTACGGACGCGCCTTGCGCAGGTCGAAATCGCAACCGGTGGAACGCAGGCCGGCACCGGTGACGCCCCATTCCAGGGCCTCTTTGGTGTTGTACTGAGCGACGCCGATGGTACGGCCCTTGAGGATGCTGTTATCCAACGCAGCCTTCTGGTACTCGTCCAGGCGCTTGGGCATCCAGTCGATGAATTCCTTGACCAGGCGTTCCCAGCCATTCGGCAGGTCGTGGGCGACGCCGCCGATACGGTACCAGGCCGGGTGCAGGCGGAAACCGGTGATGGCTTCGATGACCTTGTAGGCGCGCTGACGGTCGGTGAAGGTGAAGAACACCGGGGTCATGGCGCCGACGTCCTGGATATAGGTACCCAGGAACAGCAGGTGGCTGGTGATCCGGAAGAACTCGGCCATCATGATGCGGATGGTGTCGACGCGGTCCGGAACCTTGATGCCGGCCAGCTTCTCGACCGAGAGCACGTACGGCAGGTTGTTCATCACGCCGCCGAGGTAGTCGATACGGTCGGTGTACGGGATGAAGCTGTGCCACGACTGACGCTCGGCCATCTTCTCGGCACCACGGTGGTGGTAGCCGATGTCCGGCACGCAGTCGACGATTTCTTCGCCGTCCAGTTGCAGGATGATGCGGAAGGCACCGTGGGCCGAAGGGTGGTTCGGGCCCAGGTTGAGGAACATGTAGTCCTCGTTGGTGCCGGAGCGCTTCATGCCCCAGTCTTCCGGACGGAAGCGCGCGGCCTCTTCTTCAAGCTGCTGCTTGGCGAGGTTGAGGCTGAACGGGTCGAATTCGGTGGCGCGGGCAGGGAAGTCCTTGCGCAGCGGGTGACCTTCCCACGTTGGCGGCATCATGATGCGCGTCAGGTGCGGGTGGCCCGGGAAGTCGATACCGAACATGTCCCAGACTTCGCGCTCGTACCAGCTGGCGTTCGGCCAGATACCGGTCACGGTCGGCACGCTCAGGTCGCTCTCGGACAGTGCGACCTTGATCATCACGTCGCTGTTACGTTCCAGCGACAGCAGGTGATAGAACACGGTGAAATCGGCGCCGCTCGGCAGGCCCTGGCGCTTGGTGCGCAGGCGTTCGTCCACGCCATGCAGGTCATAGAGCATGACGTACGGCTTGGGCAGGTTGCGCAGGAAGGTCAGGACTTCGACGAGCCTGGCGCGCGCCACCCACAGCACCGGCATGCCGGTGCGTGTGGCCTGGGCGGTGAAGGCGTCAGGGCCAAAACGGTTATTGAGTTCGACGACCACATCCTGGTCGTCTGCCTTATAAGGCGGGATGCGTCGAGCACTGCCTGTAGTCATGGTTTTTTATCGCTTTCGGTCAACGTAAAGAATGAAGCCAGGTTTTCGTTCTATAAAAGAAGCGGTGCTGGATCAGACTTCGTCTGGGCTGCGCAGGTTGGTGACTGCGATTCGCTGTTCGCGGCGCTGTTCCTTTTGCGACGGCATCTCGGCGCGGTACACGCCTTGATCGCCGACGACCCAGGAAAGCGGGCGACGCTCCTTGCCAATCGATTCCTGCAACAGCATCAAGCCTTGCAGGAATGCTTCGGGGCGGGGCGGGCAGCCAGGCACGTAGACGTCCACGGGCAGGAACTTGTCCACCCCCTGAACCACGGAGTAGATGTCGTACATGCCACCGGAGTTGGCGCACGAACCCATGGAGATAACCCACTTTGGCTCGAGCATTTGCTCGTAGAGACGCTGAATGATCGGCGCCATCTTGATAAAGCAGGTACCGGCGATAACCATGAAATCCGCCTGGCGCGGTGATGCCCGGATAACTTCGGCGCCAAAGCGCGCGATGTCGTGGGGCGCCGTGAAGGCGGTGGTCATTTCCACGTAGCAGCACGAAAGGCCGAAGTTGTACGGCCACAGGGAGTTCTTACGTCCCCAGTTGACCGCGCCACTCAGCACGTCTTCGAGTTTGCCCATGTAGATGTTCTTGTGGACTTGGTCTTCTAACGGATCGGAAACGGTTTCCCGTTCGCCGATGGGGTACTGCTCGTTAGGAGCATCCGGGTCGATCCTGGTGAGATTGTATTGCATCGCCAAAGCCTCATTGTTTCAGCTTCGCTTGCCGCTTACGACGAGCTTCCGGAGCCCAGTCAAGGGCGCCCACTCGAAATAGGTAGACAAGGCCTGCCAACAGAATTGCTATGAAAACGAGGGCTTCGACGAATCCGGTCCAGCCGCTTTCGCGGACGGACACAGACCAGGCAAAGAGAAAGAGGGCTTCGATGTCGAAGATCACGAAGAGCATCGCGACCAGATAGAATTTGGCTGAGAGCCGCAAGCGGGCGCCACCTGTAGGCAGCATGCCGGATTCGAACGGTTCATTCTTGCTGCGGCCCCAGGCTTTTGACCCGAGGAGGCTGGACACACCGAGCATGAAGGCGCAAAGGCCGACAACACCGAGGAGGAAAATGGCAAAGCCCCAGTTGTGGGCCATGAGTCCTGTCGCTTCGGTCATGCTGGAAATCCTTAACAGAGAGCAAAGGTCTCTGAGCTCGAAAAAGTAACGATGCAGTGACGATATGTCGCACTGCAATCAATCGCGGTGATTTTATGGCTAAACACCGGGCAAGTAAAATTCCTAGGGCGAAATTATTCGATGGAATAAGCACATAGTGCACCTTCTTGGGGCTGTAGCCCTTGCGGGGCGGGCATTAGCGGGCATTTGATCAAATGTGTTTTGTTTAACCTGTAACGAAGTTTTTATGTTCTAAATGATAATGAATATTGTTTGCGTGGGGTTTAAGCGATTGTTTCTCATACAGCGGAGTAAGTTGCTGTTACTTGCCTGATTAGCGCGAGTTGTTGGAGCGGATCTTTTAACCGATTTATCTGCGGCAAATACCGCTCTGGATCAAGGTTTTGCACAAAATCTTCAGGCTGCAAGCGTTCCTCATGTGGGAGGGAGTTGCCTCCTCCCACATTTGGCTTTGGTGAACCAGCGTGATGTGTACCGGCAAAAAAACGCCCCGAACCAGTCGGGGCGTGATTGTCGTGCGGCACTGCGGTTAGCTCTTTAACGGGTCCGCCGTGGCCGTGTACTCACATCGATCAGTGGAACTGCTCTTCTTCGGTCGAACCGGTCAGCGCGGTCACGGACGAGGTGCCGCCCTGGATCACGGTGGTCATGTCGTCGAAGTAGCCGGTGCCGACTTCCTGCTGGTGGGCCACGAAGGTGTAGCCCTTGGCGGCGTCAGCGAATTCCTGCTCCTGCAGCTTCACGTAGGCAGTCATGTCGTTGCGGGCGTAGTCGTGCGCCAGGTTGAACATGCTGTGCCACATGTTGTGAATGCCGGCCAGGGTGATGAACTGGTGCTTGTAGCCCATGGCGGACAGTTCGCGCTGGAACTTGGCGATGGTCGCGTCGTCCAGGTTCTTTTTCCAGTTGAAGGAAGGCGAGCAGTTGTAGGACAGCAGTTGGTCCGGGTATTCCTTCTTGATCGCTTCGGCAAAGCGACGCGCTTCGTCCAGGTCCGGCTTGGCGGTTTCGCACCAGATCAGGTCGGCGTACGGTGCGTAGGCCAGGCCGCGGGCGATGGCCTGGTCGAGACCGGCGCGCACTTTGTAGAAACCTTCCTGGGTGCGTTCGCCGGTTACGAACGGCTGGTCGTACGGGTCGCAGTCCGAGGTCAGCAGGTCCGCGGCGTTGGCGTCGGTACGGGCCAGGATGATGGTTGGCGTGCCGGCAACGTCAGCCGCCAGACGGGCAGCCGTCAGCTTCTGTACAGCTTCCTGGGTCGGTACCAGTACCTTGCCGCCCATGTGGCCGCATTTCTTCACCGAAGCCAGTTGGTCTTCGAAGTGCACGCCGGCCGCGCCAGCCTCGATCATGCTCTTCATCAGCTCGTAGGCGTTCAGTACGCCGCCGAAACCGGCTTCGGCGTCGGCCACGATGGGCGCGAAGTAGTCGATGTAGCCTTCATCACCCGGGCCTTTACCGGCTTTCCACTGGATCTGGTCGGCACGACGGAACGAGTTGTTGATGCGCTTGACCACGGTCGGCACGGAGTCCACCGGGTACAGCGATTGGTCGGGGTACATGGATTCAGCGGAGTTGTTGTCCGCTGCCACTTGCCAGCCGGACAGGTAGATCGCCTGGATACCGGCTTTCACCTGTTGGACTGCCTGGCCGCCAGTGAGGGCGCCCATGCAGTTGACGAAATCTTTCTCGGGGCGGAAGGACGGCTTGGCACCTTGGGTGACCAGCTTCCACAGCTTCTCGGCGCCGAGTTTTGCAAAGGTGTGCTCAGGTTGAACCGAGCCACGCAGGCGGACGACGTCAGCAGCGGAATAAGCGCGGGTTACGCCTTTCCAGCGTGGGTTTTCAGCCCAGTCTTTCTCGAGGGCTGCAATTTGCTGTTCGCGTGTCAGTGCCATGGGGGAAAACCTCGTCGCATAGGTCTAGGTGGAAAATTCCATTTGCCAGCCACGTAGTGAATGCGTGGTTATGGCTGCTCGCTGACCAGAAGCTCAGGTGTTCAAGTCAAGTTCGGCGGGGCAGGCGACGGGATGAACGATGGCTCAAGGGGGGAGTTGAGCAGGTAAGGGCGAACTGCGAACGGTCTTCGGGCATCGTGGGCCTTTGTACGATCCATCAGTGTGTAGCCGGGTTACCTGGTTAGCTTCCGTCCCTCGGGACAACTTCGTT
This sequence comes from Pseudomonas sp. 8 R 14, assembly GCF_900005955.1. NCBI lineage: Bacteria > Pseudomonadati > Pseudomonadota > Gammaproteobacteria > Pseudomonadales > Pseudomonadaceae > Pseudomonas > Pseudomonas sp. 8 R 14. The sequence goes on from NZ_CVTH01000081.1 coordinate 60,209, forward strand.
CCAGTCGCAACCTCGTCAAACACACCTTGTGGGCGGTACAGACACGAATCGGCTCGGGTGGGTAGCTTGGAGCGTCGATCCGAAGGCCCTTGCCAGGGCCCCTGATTAGCGGGAGCGAGGCCATCATGCCCATGCTTTTTTGGATCGTCAAATGTTTTGTAGTGCTTTTTTTCAGGCACTACATCTTTAGTCTAATACGACTCATCAGTCAGTTTTTGGTGCTTCAGTTCAGGGTGTCGACCTTAACCCGCAACGTCAGGTCATCGCGGCCCTGGGTAGAGTAGCTGCGGGTTGTGGAGGATTTGTCGGCCTGGGTCTCGCGGTTGATGCCGGCCAGGGGGATCCATTCGCCAAGGCGCCCGCTGACGGTTGTGTCGGTGCTTTGCACATTCACTACATCGGGACGTTCCTGGCTCATGCGGTCACGGTTGGTACTGATCGCCAGATGCACGGTCTCGCCGGTGACGCTGGCGGTGACATAGAAGCCCTGGGTGACGTTGCGGTACTGGGTCTGGTTCTGCGGGCGACCGTAGGCGTCAGGCTGAGTGGTGGTCATTGGCACGCTCTGGCCGACCTGGATCAGCGCGGGCACGCCTTCGCTGGCCTGAATCTGCTGGATGCCGCCGTCGCGGCTGGCGGTGCCGTAGCTAATGATGCGGGTCTGGCTGTCGCCGCTGTTCTGCTGGTTGTTTTCATTGGTATCGACGGTGATCAGCAGACGTTTGGCTGGTGTATCCAGCTGGGCGAGCAGCGTGCGCAGGTCCTGGATCTTGCCGGGGGCAGCGTTAACGATAAGCTGGTTGCCGTAGGCGCTGACGGTGCCGTCCTTGCCGATGAAGTTCTGCGCAACCGGGAGCAGGTCGGTGCTGGTGCGGTTGCTCAGGTTGACGACTTCGGTGTCGGCCATTGCCGAGCAACTGGCGGTGAGGAGGAGGGCGGTGAGCAGGGTGCGTAGGGACATGTCCGTGATCTCTGCGAGTCATTTGGGCTTGATAGTGCCAGTTTGTCGGCCTGGAGTGTAGTAAGCGGGCTTGCCTGTGGTGAGCGGGCTTGCCCCGCGCTGGGCTGCGTAGCAGCCCCTATAAAAAACGCCGCGTTCTTACGGAAAGAATGCGGCGTTTGGTTTGGGGCTGCTGCGCAGCCCAGCGCGGGGCAAGCCCGCTTACCACAGGACCACAGGCAAGCTGGCTCACCACAGGCAAGCCCTTACAGCAGGGATCAGGCCCCGCGCACCATATCGACATGGGGAATCCCGACTTCCAGGAATTCCTCGCTGACGATCTTGAAGCCCAGTCGCTCATAGAACGGCGCCGCATACACCTGCGCGCTCAGGAACTGCTTGGTCTGGCCACGTTGCTCGGCCACGCCAATCACCGCTTCCATCAGCTTGTCGCCGACCTTCAGCCCGCGCCAGTCCTTGAGTACCGACACCCGGCCGATCTCGCCGCTGGGCAGCAGGCGCGCGGTACCAATCGGAAAGTCGCCTTCGAATGCAAGGAAATGCACTGCGTCTGCGTCGTCCGCATCCCACTCAAGTTCAGGTGGGACGGACTGTTCAGCGATAAATACCGCTTCACGAATGCGCCGAATCTCGGCGATATCCTTATGCCAGTCCGCGACACCTACGTGAATCCTATTCATCGGCAAACCCCAGGCTTCCTTGCTTGACCAGTTCGCACAGCAGGTCGCGGGCGTCTTCGTCCAACAGCCATTCGCCGAGGTTTTCGGCGTGCAGGGCATCGGCGGCGCAGACCAGTTTCAGCAGTTCGCGCAGTTTGCCCGGCAGGTAACGGCTCTGGCCGCTGGCGAACAGCAGGACGTCATCGTCGACTTCCGACCAGGCCATGCGCGCGCTTGGGTTGCGCACCAGGATCGCACCGTCCTGCAGGCTGTTGATGAAGTCGTCTTCGCCCAGTTCTTCGCCCGCCACCAGTTCCGGGTAGCGCGGCTCGGTCATGAATTGGCCGAACCAGGTCAGCAGCATGCGCTCGTCGCTCATGTGCTCGGCCAGCAGGCTCTTGAGGCGGTCGAGGGCGTCGCTCTGGATCTGGTGCGGGTCGCTGACCGGCTGCGCGTCGGCGTCGGTGTAGCGCTCTTCGTCGGTCAGGTACTGGGCGAGGAAGTCGGTGAAGTGGGTCAGCACTTCGGCGGCGCTTGGGGCGCGAAAGCCCACCGAGTACGTCATGCAGTCATCTTCGGCGATGCCGAAATGCGCCAGGCGTGGCGGCAGGTAGAGCATGTCGCCCGGTTCCAGCACCCATTCGGCGCTTTCTTCGAATTCGGCGAGGATGCGCAGGTCGGCGTGTTGCAGCAGCGGGCTTTCGGAGCTGCACATCTGGCCGATCTTCCAGTTGCGCTTGCCCTGGGCCTGCAGCAGGAACACGTCGTAGTTGTCGAAGTGCGGGCCTACGCTGCCGCCGGGTGCGGCAAAGCTGATCATCACATCGTCGATGCGCCAGCTTGGCAGGAAGCGGAACTGCTCCAGCAACTCGGCCACTTCCGGCACGAACTGGTCGACCGCCTGTACCAGCAGGGTCCACTCACGCTCAGGCAGGGTGCTGAAGGCGTCTTCGGCGAAGGGGCCGCGGCGCAGTTCCCACGGGCGTTCGCCGTGTTCGATCACCAGGCGCGATTCGACTTCTTCTTCCAGGGCCAGGCCGGCGAGTTCGTCGGCGTCGATCGGGCTTTCGAAGTCAGGGATCGCCTGGCGGATCAGCAGTGGTTTTTTCTGCCAGTAGTCGCGCAGGAATTCCCGTGCCGTGATGCCGCCCAGAAGTTGAAGAGGGATATCAGGATTCATGTGTAACCTATTGAAAAAAAGCACTTTTCAGACTGAAATAAAAACGCCCGGCGCGGCCGGGCGTCTCAAGGGGGCTTGCGCTAATCAGATGCGCTTGGCTTGCTCTACAGCGTTGCCGATGTAGTTGGCCGGGGTGAGCAGTTTCAGCTCGGCCTTGGCCGCGGCTGGCATGTCCAGGCCGTCGATGAAAGTTTGCAGTGCTTCAGGGCTGATGCCCTTGCCACGGGTCAACTCTTTCAGCTTCTCGTAAGGGTTTTCGATGTTGTAGCGGCGCATCACGGTCTGGATCGGCTCGGCCAGCACTTCCCAGCACGCGTCCAGGTCAGCGGCGATTTTCTGCGCGTTGAGCTCCAGTTTGCTGATGCCTTTGAGGCTGGCTTCGTACGCGATCACGCTGTGGGCAAAGCCCACGCCGAGGTTGCGCAGTACGGTGGAGTCGGTCAGGTCGCGCTGCCAGCGGGAGATCGGCAACTTGCTGGCCAGGTGCTGGAACAGGGCGTTGGCGATGCCGAGGTTGCCTTCGGAGTTTTCGAAGTCGATCGGGTTGACCTTGTGCGGCATGGTCGACGAACCGATTTCACCGGCAATGGTGCGCTGCTTGAAGTAGCCCAGGGAGATGTAGCCCCAGATATCGCGATCGAAGTCGATCAGGATGGTGTTGAAGCGCGCAATGGCGTCGAACAGCTCGGCGATGTAGTCGTGCGGTTCGATCTGCGTGGTGTACGGGTTGAAGCCCAGGCCCAGCTCGTCTTCGATGAAGGCGCGGGCGTTGGCTTCCCAGTCGATCTCCGGGTAGGCCGACAGGTGGGCGTTGTAGTTGCCGACAGCGCCGTTGATCTTGCCCAGCAGTGGGACTGCAGCGACTTGAGCGATCTGGCGCTCCAGGCGGTACACCACGTTGGCGAGTTCCTTGCCCAGGGTAGTCGGCGATGCCGGCTGGCCGTGGGTGCGCGACAGCATCGGCACGTCGGCGAAACGGATGGCCAGCTCGCGGATGGCTTCGGCGGTCTGGCGCATCAGCGGCAGCATCACGTCATCACGGCCTTCGCGCAGCATCAAGGCGTGGGACAGGTTGTTGATGTCCTCGCTGGTGCAGGCAAAGTGGATGAATTCGCTGACCTTGGCCAGTTCCGGCAGCTTGGCCGCCTGCTCCTTGAGCAGGTATTCGATGGCCTTGACGTCGTGGTTGGTGGTGCGCTCGATCTCTTTCACACGCTCGGCGTGCTCCAGGGAGAAGTTGTCCGCCAGGGCATCGAGTACAGCGTTGGCTTCGGCGGAGAACGCCGGTACTTCGCTGATGGCGGGGTGAGCGGCCAGGCGCTGGAGCCAGCGCACTTCAACCAGTACACGAGCACGGATCAGGCCGTATTCGCTGAAAATAGGGCGCAGGGCCTGGGTTTTGCCGGCGTAGCGGCCGTCAACAGGGGAAACCGCAGTGAGCGAAGAGAGCTGCATGGGGTGTTCTCGGACAGTCGGGCAACGAAATGGGGCGCGTATCATACATGAAAAAATTCGCCGGTCCGTTGCCAACTGACCGGCGTATTACGCGTAACGGCTTGAAAATAGCCTGTCGGTGCGACTTATTCGTTGCGCATCAACGGGTAAAGCTCTTTGAGCAATTTGCGTCGGCTGATCACCAGCTGCCAACGATGACCGCCCAATTGCCGCCACAACCGCGCCGACCGAATACCGGCCAGCAGCAGTGCGCGGATTTTCGAGGCGTTGTTCGGTTGCTGCAGGTTGCGCATGTCGCCGTGCACCTGGATGCGTTGGCGCAAGGTGCTCAAGGTGTCCTGGTACAGCGCACCGCAGGCGGCGATCACGTTTTCGTGGGCCGGGCCGAAGTGTTCTACCTGGGACTGGATCTGTGGCAGGCGTTTGCCGATGGTTTCCAGCATGTCTTCGCGCTTGGCCAACTGGCGCTCGAGGCCGAGCATCGACAGGGCGTAGCGCAGCGGCTCGCGCTGCAAGGTGCTGGGGTCGCGCTCCAGGGCGCCGATCAGGGCGCGATAACCTTCACGCAGTGCGAGGTCGTCGCCGCCGTAGACTTCCAGGGTGTCCTTGGGGTCGCGGATCAGCAGGCTGCCGAGCATGCAGGTCAGGCCGGCTTCGGTGACCTGGCCGGTCTTGGCGATCTTGTCCACCAGCACGGCGGAGAGAAATACCCCGCCGAGTGCCGTCAATTGCTCCTGGGTCGGGCTCATGCCGGGTTGCTCCAGGCTTCGGCGACTTCAATCACGCCGCCGCCCAGGCAGATTTCGCCGTCATAGAACACCACGGACTGGCCAGGAGTGACCGCACGTTGCGGGTCATCAAAGGTGGCGCGGTAGCCCGTCGCGGTTTTTTCCAGGGTGCAGGGCTGGTCGCCCTGGCGATAGCGCACCTTGGCCGTCAGGCGGCGCGGGGTGCTCAGGTCGATCGGGTTGACCCAATAGATCTCCGACGCCAGCAGCGCGCCCGAGAACAGCAGCGGGTGTTCATTGCCCTGGCCGACGATCAGCACGTTGTGCTCCAGGTCCTTGACCAGCACGTACCATGGCTCTTCGCCGGCATCCTTCAAGCCGCCGATGCCCAGGCCCTGGCGCTGGCCGATGGTGTGGTACATCAAGCCATGGTGACGGCCGATCACTTCGCCGTCGGTGGTCTTGATCTCGCCCGGTTGCGCCGGCAGGTACTGCTTGAGGAAGTCGCTGAAACGGCGCTCGCCGATAAAACAGATCCCGGTGGAATCCTTCTTCTTGGCGGTCGCCAAGCCGTGTTGCTCGGCGATCCTGCGGACTTCGGGCTTTTCCAGCTCGCCCACCGGGAACAGGGTCTTGGCGATCTGTTCACCGCCGACGGCGTGCAGGAAGTAGCTCTGGTCCTTGTTCGGGTCCAGGCCCTTGAGCAGTTCGGTACGGCCATCGATGTCGCGGCGACGCACGTAGTGGCCAGTGGCAATCAGGTCGGCGCCAAGGATCATGGCGTAGTCGAGGAACGCCTTGAACTTGATTTCGCGGTTGCACAGGATGTCCGGGTTCGGCGTGCGACCAGCCTTGTATTCGGCCAGGAAGTGCTCGAACACGTTGTCCCAGTACTCGGCGGCGAAGTTGGCGGTGTGCAGCTTGATGCCAATTTTGTCGCACACGGCCTGGGCGTCCGCGAGGTCGTCCATGGCGGTGCAATATTCCGTTCCATCGTCTTCTTCCCAGTTCTTCATGAACAGGCCTTCCACCTCATAACCCTGCTCCATGAGCAGAACGGCGGAAACGGAAGAATCCACGCCGCCGGACATGCCGACGATGACGCGCTTCTTTTGTGTGTCAGAAGGGGCTGGATCACGCATAGGGTTTCAACGGGTGTCTTGAAAAAGGACGCGATTCTAACAGGCCTGGGCCCGCAAGGCTAAAGAGAAGGGCGGATCAATTCCAGGCTGTGACGCTGGCCGGCCAGATAATCATCGATACAGCGGATGATCAGCTCGCTACGCCAGTCGTCGCGCACGGCCATCAGCTCGTCACGGCTCAGCCAGCGGGCGCGCAGGATGCCTTCGTCCAGTTGATAGTCCGGGTGGTGTTTCAGTGCCTTGGCAATAAAGCAGACGCGTTGATAGGTAACCCCGTTGCTGGGTGCGGTGTACAGGTAGATGCCGACGATGCCGGTGGCTTCCACGTCCCAGCCGGTTTCCTCGAGGGTTTCGCGCACGGCGGCCTCGGTCAGGGTCTCGTCTGGGTCGAGGTGGCCGGCAGGCTGGTTGAGCACGGCGCGGCCGCCCTTGAGTTCTTCGACCATCAGGAACTTGCCGTTGTCTTCGACGATGGTGGCGACGGTGATGTGGGGTTGCCAGGTCATGGGATGCCTCTCGATTCTGAATGCAGCGCAGTCTTGGAGCAGGATTACAGCAGTGTGGGAGGGGCAATCCCCCTCCCACAAGGATGATGCATAAGCAATCTGCATGATGCGCCTGACATTTTATGATTTTACCGATTTCAGCGCCTGGCGCAGCTTATCTCTCCAGAACCCTCAGTTTGGAGAGTGTCATGAACCCTATTGCCGATAAAAGCTACGAAGTACGCCTTACATCGCCACTGCCCATTGTCTTCATCCTGCTGTGGAGTTCCGGCTACATCGGCGGTGCGTACGGTGTGCGTTATGGCGAGCCCTTCACCATGACGTTCTATCGGTTTGCCCTGGCTGCCCTGGTGTTCCTGGGCGTTGCACTCGCCATCAAGGCGCAATGGCCTAAACGACTTGCCCCCTACCTCCATGCTGCGACAGTGGGGCTGCTGTTGCAGGCCCTGCAGTTCGGCGGCCTTTACACCGGCATCAGCCACGGCGTTCCCGCAGGGCAGGCGGCATTGATCGTCGGGCTGATGCCGGTGTTCGTGGTGATCGGTGCCTATTTCTGCCTGGGTGAACAATTGAGCTGGCGCGACCTGCCGGGTTCGATCCTGGGTGTTGGCGGCGTGGCCATCGTCGTGGCCAGCAGCTTTTTTGGCTCCGAGGCGTCAGTGGGTGGTTACGGCGCGGTGGGCTTGGCGCTATTGGGTATCACGCTTGGCACGCTCTACCAGAAGCGCTTTCTTGGCGGGGTGAATCTATGGGTGGGGTGTTTCATTCAGATGGTCACCGCGTCGTTGGTCATGTTGCTGCTGGCATACACCACTGAAACCATGCAGGTCACCGAGTGGGTTCCATTCGCAGCGTCGGTGGCCTGGATCACGCTGATGAACTCCGTGGGTGCGCTGACGCTGCTGTATTTGATGATTCGACGCGGGGAGGCGAGTAAGGCGACGAACTTGTTTCATGTGATTCCGGCGGTCACGCAGATCATGGCGTCGTTGGTGTTGGGTGAGGTGCCGAGTGGGGTGGCGATTGTAGGGTTTGTTGTTTCAGGGGCAGGGGTTTATTGGATGAATCATGTGCGCGCCAAGTAGGTAGTCTTGACAGGTATAGCGGGCGCCTTGCACTAATGGCAGGGAATAATTACTCACTCCCATGGGTGTGGCATGAGAGTCAATCTTGATATTCAGTCGCTGCGCAGTTTCCTCAAGGTCGCAGAACTGGGCAGTTTCACCCGGGCCGCGCAAGCGTTGAGCCTGACCCAGCCGGCAATCAGCCAGCAAATTCGACGACTTGAGGATTTGCTGGGTGTCGAGCTTTTTGCCCGCGACAATCGGCAGGTGTTGCTCACCCTCGAAGGAGAGCGCTTGACCGGCTATGCCCAGCAAATGGTCAGCGTCAACGACAAAGTGGGGAGCCTGTTTGATGCCAGTCGCACTCAAGAGTCCGTGACGCTGGGTATTCCCGAATATTTCAGCGAGGAAATCCTGCAGCGCGTTATTCCTGCTCTGGCGCTTGAATTACCTTCAGTGCGAATTGTGGTCAAGGTCGCGCGTTCCCTGTTGCTCGCGGAGGCGTTCAGTGAGGGACGAATCGATATTGGCCTGATGATTGATGAGTTGCCAAAAGTCGCTGGCGTGCCTTTGCATGCACTTTCGTTGATGTGGCTGGGTGGCGAGTGTGCGGCAGCCCCCATGGAAGGGCAGGAAGTTTCGCTGGCGCTGTTCAAGGCGCCCTGCGTGTTCAGGAGCCTGGCGATTCGGCGTTTGGAGGAGAGTGGCATCAGGTGGCGCTGCGTGTATGAGTCTGAAGACTTGATGTCGCTGCGTTCAGCGGTCCAGGCGGGAGTCGGTGTGACGCTTTTACCCTGGTTTGCCCAGGTGCCGGGCTTGAAAAACGTCGAAGCGCTCGCGCATTTGCCTGCGCTGCCGGGGTTTGGGGTTGAACTCAAGCAGCGGCCGGGCTGGGAGCCTTGGTACAAACCGCAGTTCCTGGCGATTATCGAGGCCGCATGGCGCGAGGAATACGGTGTTGCATAAACCCTGAAAACACAAACCCCGGCACGTGGCCGGGGTTTGTGATGCATCCCTACAACCTTACTTCAACTTGGCAATCGCCGCATTGAGGGTGTTGCTTGGGCGCATGGCCTTGCTGGTCAGCTCCGGGTTCGGCGCGTAGTAGCCGCCGATGTCCACTGGCTTGCCCTGTACGGCATTGAGCTCGGCAACGATGGTTGCTTCGTTCGCGGCCAGGGTCTTGGCCAGTTCGCTGAATTGACCTTGCAGTGCAGTGTCTTCGGTCTGGGCGGCCAGGGCCTGGGCCCAGTACAGCGCCAGGTAGAAGTGGCTGCCGCGGTTGTCGATGTTGCCGACTTTGCGCGATGGCGACTTGTTGTTGTCGAGGAACTGGCCGGTGGCCTGGTCCAGGGTCTTGGACAGCACCAGGGCTTTCGGGTTGTTGTACGTCACACCCAAATGCTCGAGGGAAGCGGCCAGGGCCAGGAACTCACCCAGGGAATCCCAGCGCAGGAAGTTCTCTTCCAGCAGCTGTTGCACGTGCTTCGGCGCCGAACCGCCGGCGCCGGTTTCGAACAGGCCGCCGCCATTCATCAGCGGTACGATGGACAGCATCTTGGCGCTGGTGCCCAGTTCCATGATCGGGAACAGGTCGGTCAGATAGTCGCGCAGTACGTTGCCGGTCACCGAGATGGTGTCCAGGCCTTTGCGGGTACGTTCCAGGGTGAACTTCATCGCGTCGACCGGCGACATGATGCGGATGTCCAGGCCTTCGGTGTTGTGGTCTTTCAGGTAGGCCTGGACTTTCTCGACCACGACGCCGTCGTGTGCACGCTTGGGGTCCAGCCAGAAGATGGCCGGGGTGTTGCTGGCGCGGGCACGGTTGACGGCCAGCTTGACCCAGTCCTGGATCGGCGCGTCTTGGGTCTGGCACATGCGGAAGATGTCGCCGGCTTCGACTTTCTGTTCCATCAGCAGGTTGCCCTTGCTGTCGGTCACGCGGACGACGCCGTCAGCCTTGACCTGGAACGTCTTGTCGTGGGAGCCGTACTCTTCGGCTTTTTTCGCCATCAGGCCAACGTTTGGCACGCTGCCCATGGTGGTAGGGTCGAAGGCGCCGTTGGCCTTGCACTCTTCGATCACCGCCTGGTAGATGGTGGCGTAGCAGCGATCCGGGATCACGGCCTTGGTGTCGTGCAGCTGGCCGTCGGTGCCCCACATCTTGCCGGAGTCACGGATCATGGCCGGCATCGAGGCGTCGACGATCACGTCGCTCGGCACGTGCAGGTTGGTGATGCCTTTGTCGGAGTTGACCATCGCCAGGGAAGGGCGAGCGGCGTAGACCGCCTGGATGTCAGCTTCGATCTGCGCCTGCTGCTCGGCCGGCAGGGCCTTGATGCGGGCGTACAGGTCGCCGATGCCGTTGTTCAGGTTGAAGCCGATTTGTGCCAGCACGTCTGCGTGCTTGGCCAGGGCGTCTTTATAGAATTCGGCAACGATCTGGCCGAACATGATCGGGTCGGAGACCTTCATCATGGTGGCTTTCAGGTGGACCGACAGCAGCACGCCTTGTTTCTTGGCGTCTTCAATTTCAGCGGCGATGAAGCTGCGCAGGGCGTTCTTGCTCAGTACCGCGCTGTCGATGATTTCGCCGGCCTTGACGCTGGTATTTTCTTTCAGGACGGTGGTGGTGCCGTCCTGGGCGACCAGCTCGATCTTGACAGCGTCAGCGGCTTCGATCTGCACGGCTTTTTCGCTGCCGTAGAAGTCGCCGTTGCTCATGTGGGCAACGTGGGACTTGGAGTCTGCAGCCCAGGCGCCCATCTTGTGCGGGTGCTTGCGAGCGTAGTTCTTGACCGACAGCGGCGCGCGGCGGTCGGAGTTGCCTTCGCGCAGTACCGGGTTCACGGCGCTGCCCTTGACCTTGTCGTAACGTGCACGGGTTTCTTTTTCCGCGTCGGTGGTTACGGTTTCCGGGTAGTCCGGCAGGGCGTAGCCCTGGGCCTGCAGTTCCTTGATCGCCGCTTGCAGCTGCGGGGTCGAGGCGCTGATGTTAGGCAGCTTGATGATGTTGGCTTCAGGGGTAACGGCCAGGTCGCCCAGTTCGGCGAGGTGGTCCGGTACGGCCTTGGTGCCCAGTTGCTCGGGGAAGCTTGCGAGGATGCGCCCTGCGAGGGAGATGTCGCGGGTTTCCACGGCAATATCAGCGGAAGCGGTGAAGGCCTCTACGATAGGCAGCAGTGAATAGGTGGCGAGGGCTGGGGCTTCGTCGGTGAAGGTGTAGATGATCTTCGAGCGGGTGGGCATATTCGGATTAACTCTCTTCTTTGCTGAAAGCGTGCGCAGAAACTCGAGATGCGCCGGGTGGAGCGCGTTCGTTCAAAGTCATCCATGAGCGAAAGGTCGAGGTTTCTTCGCGGTGATGTTGGGTTGCATCAGTCGAGCGTCAAGCGGGTGGACTATTGTATTAGTCCTGCTTTGTAGCGGAGGGCCCTGTTCCAGAGCGGTCTGCCATCGTGACTCTTTGGTCAGCGGCGGCATTATACATAGGTCGCTATGCTTACGCCGAGCCTTCATACAAAAGGTGTGTCGTCCATTGGTCTAAAGGTCGCAGGTACCGGGTTACGCCTAAAGTCGCACGAAGTGCTCAAGATTGGCGCTTTTCCCTTTGCTTTCAGGCTTGTAGGCGACAATTTATGCTGTTTTCGACGCAAATGAGCATGGCGCGAGGTTTCAGTCGCCATTTATCTGGAGTAGGCTCGAACGCAGCCAGATGTTCAATCCATAGATGGAGTTCAGCATGGGATACAAGAAGATTCAGGTTCCGGCAGTCGGCGACAAAATCACCGTCAATGCAGACCATTCTCTCAATGTTCCTGACCAACCGATCATCCCGTATATCGAAGGTGACGGTATTGGCGTCGACATCAGCCCGGTGATGATCAAGGTGGTCGACGCAGCTGTTGAAAAGGCCTACGGCGGCAAGCGCAAGATCTCGTGGATGGAGGTGTACGCCGGCGAGAAAGCGACCCAGGTCTACGACCAGGACACCTGGCTGCCCCAGGAAACCCTGGATGCGGTCAAGGATTACGTGGTGTCCATCAAGGGCCCGCTGACCACTCCGGTAGGGGGCGGCATTCGTTCGCTGAACGTGGCCCTGCGTCAGCAACTCGACCTCTACGTGTGCCTGCGCCCGGTGCGCTGGTTCGAAGGTGTGCCCAGCCCGGTCAAGAAACCAGGCGATGTGGACATGACCATCTTTCGCGAAAACTCCGAAGATATTTACGCCGGGATCGAGTGGAAGGCCGGCTCGCCGGAAGCGACAAAGGTCATCAAGTTCCTCAAGGAGGAAATGGGCGTCACCAAGATTCGTTTCGATCAGGATTGCGGCATTGGTATCAAGCCGGTATCGCTGGAAGGCACCAAGCGCCTGGCGCGCAAGGCCCTGCAATATGTAGTGGATAACGATCGCGACTCGCTGACTATCGTGCACAAAGGCAACATCATGAAGTTCACCGAAGGGGCCTTCAAGGAATGGGCCTACGAAGTGGCGGCTGAAGAATTCGGTGCGACCCTGCTGGATGGCGGCCCGTGGATGCAGTTCAAGAACCCGAAGACCGGCAAGAATGTAGTGGTCAAGGATGCTATCGCCGATGCCATGCTCCAGCAGATCCTGTTGCGTCCGGCCGAGTATGACGTGATCGCGACCCTCAACCTGAACGGCGACTACCTGTCCGACGCCCTGGCGGCAGAGGTGGGCGGTATCGGGATTGCGCCGGGTGCCAATCTGTCCGACACCGTCGCCATGTTCGAGGCGACCCACGGTACTGCGCCCAAGTATGCGGGCAAGGACCAGGTCAACCCGGGTTCATTGATCCTGTCGGCGGAAATGATGCTGCGTCATATGGGCTGGACCGAAGCGGCCGACTTGATCATCAAGGGCACCAACGGTGCTATCTCGGCCAAGACCGTGACTTATGACTTCGAACGCCTGATGGATGGCGCGAAGCTGGTGTCTTCGTCGGGCTTTGGGGATGCGTTGATTTCTCACATGTAAAAGCCTGGTACAAAAAAAACCGGCCAACCCAAGTCGATCGGGTGGCCGGTTTTTTATCGCATGTCACTCGCTTCGCGGGGTGTCAGGCCGTTTGTTTCTTTTCGTTATGAGCGGTTGATGGCGTGTTTTTTTCATGTGTTTCGGCTTTCACTGCACCGATATTCACGGCGTGCAGCCCTTTCGGTCCTTGAATGATTTCAAAGCTCACAGCTTGGCCCGCCTTCAGCGTTTTGTACCCATCCATGTTAATCGCTGAATAGTGCGCAAAAAGGTCCTCGGTTTTACCGTCTTCATTAACAAAGCCATATCCCTTGGCATTGTTGAACCACTTGACCTTGCCACTGATCTTGACGCCAGACATACCCATATCCCTCTGCACCAGACTCCATCACTGGAGTATCATCCAGTTTATCCGTCCTAACCCGAATAAATAAGGTTGACTGCGCGGACCTTTTTTACCCACTGTGGGTTCTATTGGTTGTAACACCGATTTGCCGATAGTCAAGGCGACTGAGCGGTCAGAGTTGAAATTCTGACAGGTCGCCCCCACCACTGTATTTGAACCACTGACGAACCTTTCTTTCCATGCATGCAATCAGCCAGATTCGACTAACATTCAATCAGGATCGACCGGATCACGAACACGATGACGACGGTTCTGCAGGCATTGCTGTTCAGGAGGCCAAGCCTGCTTTACAGGCGCCGCCGATGTACAAGGTGGTTTTGTTCAACGATGACTACACACCGATGGATTTCGTGGTCGAAGTGCTCGAGGTGTTTTTTAACCTGAACCGCGAGTTGGCGACCAAGGTAATGCTGGCCGTTCACACAGAAGGACGGGCAGTATGTGGAGTGTTTACCCGTGACATCGCCGAGACAAAGGCCATGCAGGTCAACCAGTACGCCAGGGAAAGCCAGCATCCGCTACTCTGTGAAATCGAGAAGGACGGTTAACGCCGACCACTTGGGTATGAGGTGAAGCTATGTTAAACCGCGAGCTCGAAGTCACCCTCAATCTTGCCTTCAAGGAGGCTCGTTCGAAGCGTCATGAATTCATGACCGTCGAACACCTGCTGCTGGCACTTTTGGATAACGAAGCTGCCGCCACGGTTCTACGTGCGTGCGGCGCCAATCTCGACAAGCTCAAGCATGACCTGCAGGAGTTTATCGACTCCACCACGCCACTGATCCCCGTGCATGACGAGGACCGTGAGACCCAGCCAACCCTGGGCTTCCAGCGGGTATTGCAGCGTGCTGTTTTCCACGTACAGAGCTCCGGTAAGCGTGAAGTCACAGGCGCCAATGTGCTTGTGGCGATCTTCAGCGAACAGGAAAGCCAGGCAGTGTTCCTGCTCAAGCAGCAGAGCGTTGCCCGTATCGATGTCGTCAACTACATCGCCCACGGTATCTCCAAGGTGCCTGGGCACGGCGATCATTCCGAGGGTGAGCAGGATATGCAGGACGACGAGGGCGGTGAGTCTTCTTCTTCAAGCAACCCGCTGGATGCCTATGCCAGCAACCTCAATGAGCTGGCGCGCCAGGGGCGGATCGATCCGTTGGTGGGGCGTGAGCTTGAGGTGGAGCGCGTAGCGCAGATCCTGGCGCGCCGTCGCAAGAACAACCCGTTGCTGGTGGGTGAGGCGGGCGTGGGCAAGACCGCGATTGCCGAAGGCCTGGCCAAGCGCATCGTCGACAACCAGGTGCCGGACCTGCTGGCCAATAGTGTCGTCTACTCCCTTGACCTGGGCGCGTTGCTCGCCGGGACCAAGTACCGTGGCGATTTCGAGAAGCGCTTCAAGGCCCTGCTCGGCGAGCTGAAAAAACGCCCGCAGGCGATCCTGTTCATCGACGAGATCCACACCATCATTGGTGCCGGTGCGGCATCCGGTGGGGTGATGGACGCTTCCAACCTGCTCAAGCCGTTGTTGTCGTCGGGTGATATCCGCTGCATCGGCTCGACCACCTTCCAGGAATTCCGCGGCATCTTCGAGAAAGACCGTGCCCTGGCGCGTCGCTTCCAGAAAGTCGACGTGTCCGAGCCGTCGGTCGAAGACACCATCGGCATCCTGCGCGGGCTCAAGGGGCGGTTTGAAGCGCACCACGGCATCGAGTACACCGATGAGGCGCTGCGTGCGGCCGCCGAGTTGGCGTCGCGCTACATCAATGACCGGCACATGCCGGACAAGGCCATCGATGTGATCGACGAGGCAGGGGCCTACCAGCGCCTGCAGCCGGTCGAGAAGCGTGTGAAGCGCATCGACGTGCCTCAGGTCGAGGACATTGTCGCGAAGATCGCGCGGATTCCGCCAAAACACGTCAACAGTTCCGACAAGGAGCTGCTGCGTAACCTGGAGCGCGACCTCAAGCTCACCGTGTTCGGCCAGGACGCAGCGATCGACGCGCTGTCCACCGCGATCAAGCTGTCGCGTGCGGGCCTCAAGTCGCCGGACAAGCCTGTCGGTTCGTTCCTGTTCGCCGGTCCTACCGGTGTCGGCAAGACCGAGGCGGCGCGGCAATTGGCCAAGGCCATGGGGATCGAGCTGGTGCGCTTCGACATGTCCGAATACATGGAGCGTCACACCGTGTCGCGCCTGATCGGTGCGCCTCCGGGCTATGTCGGTTTCGACCAGGGCGGCCTGTTGACCGAGGCGATTACCAAGCAGCCCCATTGCGTACTGCTGCTCGATGAAATCGAGAAGGCCCACCCGGAAGTCTTCAACCTGCTGCTGCAGGTAATGGACCACGGGACCCTGACCGACAATAACGGGCGCAAGGCGGACTTCCGCAATGTCATCCTGATCATGACCACCAACGCCGGTGCCGAGACGGCCGCGCGGGCTTCGATCGGCTTTACCCACCAGGATCACTCGTCCGATGCGATGGAAGTGATCAAGAAGAGCTTCACGCCGGAGTTCCGCAACCGCCTGGATACCATTATCCAGTTTGGTCGCCTCAGCCATGAGGTCATCAAGAGTGTGGTGGACAAGTTCCTTACCGAGCTTCAGGCGCAGTTGGAAGACAAGCGCGTGCAACTGGATGTCACGGAAGCGGCACGCAGCTGGATCGCCGAAGGTGGCTACGACGCGGCAATGGGCGCTCGCCCGATGGCGCGCCTGATCCAGGACAAGATCAAGCGGCCGCTGGCCGAAGAGATCCTGTTTGGCGAGCTTTCCGACCATGGTGGCGTGGTGCATATCGACCTGAAGGATGGCGAGCTGACCTTCGAGTTCGAAACCACGGCTGAAATGGCCTGATCGTTCTGCAATAACGCAAAAGGCGCCGAAAGGCGCCTTTTTGCTGTCTTGAAATGCAATTCTCAGAATGGGGCTTGCCCCCTCCCACAGGATCCCTTGGTGTTGGAGAAATCCCATGCACACAAAAACGCCCGGCATAACCGGGCGTTTTGTATTGACTTGCTTAGCGAGCGCGGTAAGTGATGCGCCCTTTGCTCAAGTCATAGGGCGTCAGCTCGACGCGCACTTTGTCACCGGTAAGAATACGAATGTAGTTCTTGCGCATCTTGCCGGAGATATGCGCGGTTACGACGTGCCCATTTTCCAACTCCACACGAAACATGGTGTTGGGCAGGGTGTCGACGACAGTGCCTTCCATTTCGAAGCTGTCTTCTTTCGACATGCAGTAAAGCCCTCGGTATCCAGTGAATGGCCCGGTGCAACTGCGCCAGGCAAAAGCGGCGTGCATTGTGCCCGAAAAAGGGTGTTTAAGCCAAGGGGTTCTAGTTAAGCGTGACCCATCTTTGATTAATCAGCAGTTCTATGGGGCGATATTGGGTCTTGTAGTTCATTTTTTTGCAGTTCTTGATCCAGTATCCGAGGTACACCGCCTCCAGTTCCAGGCGCAGTGCTTCACCGATTTGCCAGAGGATTGCAAAGCGCCCAAGGCTGCGACGCTCTTCGGCTGGCTCGTAGAAGGTGTAGACCGCTGATAGGCCGTTAGGCAGCAAATCGGTCACGGCGACGGCCACCAGACGGCCGTCCGCGCGAAATTCGTAAAAGCGCGAGAACGGCAGGTCACGCACCAGGAAGGTGGAAAACTGGTCGCGGCTGGGTGGGAACATATCGCCGTCGGCGTGGCGCTGCTCGATATAGCGCTGGTACAGGTCGAAATACTCTTCGGTGAATCGTGGCTTGGCAGCTGCCACCGTCAGGTCGGCATTGCGCTTGAGGATGCGCTTCTGATTGCGGTCCGGCAGAAACTGCGCCACGGGGATGCGTGCCGGCACGCAGGCATTGCAGTTCTGGCAGTGGGGCCGGTACAGATGATCGCCGCTGCGTCGAAAACCCATTTCCGAGAGATCGGCATACACGTGCACATCCATTGGCTGGCTGGGGTCGAGGAACAGCGTGGTGGCCTGCTCGTCGGGCAGATAGCTGCAAGAGTGGGGTTGAGTGGCATAAAACTTCAAGCGCGCCAACTCGGTCATGATCAACCCTCGGATAAGCTTTGAAATAAGTGTAAGCCAGGTGTGCGGATGTCGCCTAAGAAACCCATGGCCCGGAATTGCGTTGGTCCAGGTGGTCTTGTAGGAAATCGGCAAATTCACTGCGAGGAATGGCGCGAGCACCCAGGCTATGCAGGTGATCATTGGGCATCTGGCAGTCGATCAGTACAAAGCCCCAGGCCTGCAATTGCCGGGTCAATGTAGCAAAGCCGAATTTCGAGGCATTGTCGGCACGGCTGAACATGGATTCGCCAAAAAACAGCTGGCCCATCGCCAGGCCATACAGTCCGCCCACCAGCACGCCTTCGTCCCATACCTCAACCGAATGTGCATAGCCGCGCTGATGCAGTTCCAGATAGGCGCGCTGGATACCTTCGGTGATCCAGGTGCCATCGGCATACGCACGCGGCGCGGCGCACGCCTGGATGACGGCGGCAAAGTCCTGGTCGAAGGTCACGGTATAGCGCTGCTGGCGCAATAGTTTGCCCAGGCTGCGGGAGACATGCAGCTCGTCGGGGAATATCACGGTGCGCGGGTCCGGCGACCACCAGAGGATCGGCTGGCCCTCCGAGAACCAGGGAAAGCAACCGTGGCGGTAGGCTTGCACCAGTCGCTCGGCCGACAGGTCGCCACCGGCGGCGAGCAGGCCATTGGGTTCACGCATGGCCTTGGCCAGCGGGGGAAATGTCAGTGAGTCGCGTTGTAACCAGGTCAGCATGGCATCCAGGCTTGCGGAAGGGGAGGGGAGTGGCAGGCGGATCGCCTGCCCCAAGGGGTGTGATTATTGTCGACGCAGCGCTGTGGGGCCAGCCCGAATCGGCTGTTGGCGTGCATAAGCGTGAGCGGGTGTTTCTGCAACTCTCTGCGTGAGGCGTGGTCGTAATCGGGTCTGGCCCATGCAGGCCATTTGCCAAGCTTGCCTGGATTGGTAAAAACAGCTCATAAGCCTTTGTCAGCAAAGACAATGCATGCTCAAATTGAACATGTTGTGACACACAATTGGCTATGCTGCCTGAAGAAAGCCAAGTGGCGTGGCAACCGCAACACAAACCCGTACAATGCGGCCATTGTGGCGTTATCGCCATTTCATCCAGCAATCGCCCAGTGTTAAAAGTAGATTCCACGACGTTCGTTCATTTTTCAGCTGCTCGGATTGGGCAGTATTTGCAGTTATTCAACAGATGGACGCGCTAACAGGCGCAGGAAAAGACCCGTTTTGAAGAAATCCGCCGCAACACCTAAAGCAGCCGTCGTGCCGGCCTGGCGCCAGCACCTGCACTATCGACTCAAGGAAGGCGCGCTGATCGCTATCGGCGCGCTGTGCCTGTTCCTGATGATGGCCTTGCTCACCTATGGCAAGGACGATCCGGGCTGGAGCCACAACAGCAAGATCGAAGACGTGCAGAACTTCGGTGGGCCTGCCGGTTCCTACAGCGCCGATATCCTGTTCATGGTGCTGGGTTACTTCGCCTATATCTTCCCGCTGTTACTGGCGATCAAGACCTGGCAGATCTTCCGCCAGCGTCATGAGCCGTGGCAGTGGAGCGGCTGGCTGTTTTCGTGGCGCCTGATCGGCCTGGTATTCCTGGTACTGTCCGGTGCCGCCCTGGCGCATATTCATTTCCACGCACCCACCGGCCTGCCGGCGGGCGCGGGTGGGGCGCTGGGCGAGAGCCTCGGCGACCTGGCGCGCAAGACCCTGAATATCCAGGGCAGCACCCTGATGTTTATCGCGCTGTTCCTGTTTGGCCTCACCGTGTTCACCGACCTGTCGTGGTTCAAGGTGATGGACGTGACGGGCAAGATCACCCTCGACCTGCTGGAGCTGTTCCAGGGCGCTGCCAACCGCTGGTGGGCCGCCCGGGTCGAACGCAAGCGCATGGTGGCCCAGTTGCGCGAGGTGGATACCCGCGTCAACGAAGTGGTGGCCCCAAGCACACCGGACCGCCGTGAGCAGGCCAAGGTCAAGGAACGCCTGATCGAACGCGAGCAGGCCCTGAGCAAGCACATGTCGGACCGCGAGAAGCAGGTGCCGCCGGTGATCGCCCCGGCGCCGCCCAAGCCGGCCGAGCCAAGCCACCGCGTGCAGAAAGAGAAACAGGCGCCGTTGTTTGTCGACAGCGCCGTGGAAGGCACCTTGCCGCCGATCTCGATCCTCGACCCGGCCGAAAAGAAACAGCTCAACTATTCCCCTGAGTCCCTGGCGGCCGTCGGCCATCTGCTGGAAATCAAACTCAAGGAATTCGGCGTCGAGGTGTCGGTGGACTCGATCCATCCCGGCCCGGTGATTACCCGTTACGAAATCCAGCCGGCTGCCGGCGTCAAGGTCAGCCGCATTTCCAACCTGGCCAAGGACCTGGCGCGCTCCCTGGCCGTGACCAGCGTGCGCGTGGTGGAAGTGATCCCGGGCAAGACGACCGTGGGTATCGAGATTCCCAACGAAGATCGCCAGATCGTGCGCTTCTCCGAAGTGCTGTCGACGCCCGAATACGACAACTTCAAGTCGCCGGTCACCCTGGCCCTGGGCCACGACATCGGCGGCAAGCCGGTGATCACCGACCTCGCCAAAATGCCTCACCTGCTGGTGGCCGGTACCACCGGTTCGGGTAAATCGGTGGGCGTGAACGCGATGATCCTGTCGATCCTGTTCAAGTCCGGCCCGGAAGACGCCAAGCTGATCATGATCGACCCGAAGATGCTCGAACTGTCGATCTATGAAGGCATTCCGCACCTGCTCTGCCCGGTGGTCACTGACATGAAGGACGCCGCCAACGCCCTGCGCTGGAGCGTTGCCGAGATGGAGCGCCGCTACAAGCTGATGGCGAAGATGGGCGTGCGTAACCTGTCGGGCTTCAACGCCAAGGTCAAGGAAGCCCAGGACGCCGGCACGCCGCTGACCGACCCGCTGTACAAGCGCGAAAGTATCCACGACGAAGCACCGCTGTTGAGCAAGCTGCCGACCATCGTGGTGGTGGTCGACGAGTTTGCCGACATGATGATGATCGTCGGCAAGAAGGTCGAAGAGCTGATCGCGCGTATCGCCCAGAAGGCGCGGGCGGCCGGTATTCACTTGATCCTCGCCACCCAGCGTCCGTCGGTGGACGTGATCACCGGCCTGATCAAGGCCAACATCCCGACCCGCATGGCGTTCCAAGTGTCGAGCAAGATCGACTCACGGACCATCATCGACCAGGGCGGTGCCGAGCAACTGCTGGGCCACGGTGACATGCTCTACATGCCGCCGGGTACCAGCCTGCCGATCCGGGTCCACGGCGCCTTCGTCTCCGACGATGAAGTGCACCGCGTGGTGGAGGCCTGGAAGCTGCGTGGCGCGCCCGAATACAACGACGACATCCTCGCCGGTGTCGAAGAGGCCGGCAGCGGCTTCGACGGTGGTAGCAGCGGTGGCGACGATGATGCCGAAACCGACGCGCTGTATGACGAAGCCGTGGCGTTCGTGCTGGAAAGCCGCCGCGCCTCGATTTCTGCGGTGCAGCGCAAGCTGAAGATCGGCTATAACCGCGCTGCGCGCATGATCGAAGCCATGGAAAACGCTGGCGTCGTCACTGCAATGAACACCAACGGCTCGCGCGAAGTCATCGCCCCCGGGCAGATGCGCGACTGATTCCGTGCCGCGTGGCAGCACGCGGCGCGCCCTTACGACTCAATGAGGACTCCCATGCGTCTTATCCGCATGCTGTTGTTGCCGGCACTGGCCCTGACCGCTGTTTCGGCCCACGCTGACCCGGCCTCCGTCGCCAGCCTGAAAAACCTGTTGGACAAATCCCAGACCCTGACTGCGCGCTTCTCCCAGCTCACCCTGGATGCCGGTGGCACCCAGTTGCAGGAAACCGCCGGCGAGATGGCCGTGCAGCGCCCAGGGTTGTTCTACTGGCACACCGAAGGCAAGGCCGAGCAGACCATCGTCTCGGACGGCCAGAAAGTCACCCTGTGGGACCCGGACCTGGAGCAGGCGACCATCAAGAAGCTCGACCCGCGCCTGAACCAGACGCCGGCGCTGCTGCTGTCGGGCGATGTGTCGAAAATCAACGACAGCTTCGACATCACCTCCAAGCAAACCAGCAACGTGATCGAGTTCACCCTCAAGCCGAAATCCAAGGACACGTTGTTTGACACGCTGTCCCTGTCGTTCGGCAACGGCGTGATCAATAACATGCGCCTGGTCGACAGCGTCGGCCAGCGCACCGATATCCTGTTCTCCGGGGTCAAGGCCAACCAGCCGGTACCGGCGTCCAAGTTCAAGTTCGACATCCCCAAGGGTGCCGACGTGATCCAGGAATAAACTGCCCAGAGGTTTCAAACGCTGCCCATGGATCTGTTTCGAAGTGACCCGATTGCCCAGCCTTTGGCCGCGCGCCTGCGCTCGACCAACCTGGATGAGTACGTCGGTCAGGAACACCTGCTCGCTCGCGGCAAGCCTTTGCGCGAAGCCCTGGAGCAGGGTGCGCTGCACTCGATGATTTTCTGGGGGCCGCCGGGCGTGGGTAAGACCACCCTGGCGCGGCTGCTGGCAAAAGTCTCGGATGCACACTTCGAAACGGTCTCGGCCGTGCTGGCCGGGGTCAAGGAGATCCGCCAGGCCGTCGAGGTGGCCAAGCAGCAGGCCGGACAGTACGGCAAGCGCACCATCCTGTTTGTCGACGAAGTGCATCGCTTCAACAAGTCGCAGCAGGATGCGTTTTTGCCCTATGTCGAGGATGGCACGCTGATTTTTATCGGTGCCACCACCGAAAACCCTTCGTTTGAATTGAACAATGCGTTGCTCTCGCGGGCGCGGGTCTATGTGCTCAAGAGCCTCGATGAAGCCGCGATGCAAAAGCTGTTGCACCGCGCCCTGAGCGAAGACAAGGGCTTGGGCAAGCGCCAACTGAGCCTCAGCGATGAAGGCTTCAAGATTCTGCTAAGCGCCGCCGATGGTGATGGCCGGCGCTTTCTCAACCTGCTGGAGAACGCCTCCGACCTGGCCGAAGACGGCAGCGAGATTGGCGTTGACCTGCTGCAAAGCCTGCTCGGCGATACGCGTCGGCGTTTCGACAAGGGCGGCGAAGCCTTCTACGACCAGATTTCGGCGCTGCACAAATCCGTGCGCGGCTCCAACCCGGACGGCGCGCTGTATTGGTTTGCGCGCATGATCGACGGCGGCTGCGACCCGCTGTACCTGGCGCGCCGCGTGGTGCGCATGGCCAGTGAAGACATCGGCAACGCCGACCCGCGCGCCCTGAGCCTGTGCCTGGCGGCCTGGGAAGTGCAGGAGCGCCTCGGCAGCCCGGAAGGTGAGCTGGCGGTGGCCCAGGCCATCACGTACCTGGCCTGCGCGCCGAAAAGCAACGCGGTGTACATGGGCTTCAAGTCCGCCCTGCGTGCGGCCGCCGAACACGGCTCCCTCGAAGTGCCGCTGCATCTGCGCAATGCGCCGACCAAGTTGATGAAACAACTGGGCTACGGTGATGAATACCGCTATGCCCATGATGAGCCGGACGCCTATGCCGCCGGCGAAGACTATTTCCCCGACGAGCTTGAGCCGCAGCCGTTCTACCAGCCGGTGCCCCGCGGCCTGGAGCTGAAGATCGGTGAAAAGCTCAATCACCTCGCCCAACTCGACCGCCTCAGCCCCAAACAGCGGAGAAAGTAGTGTTCAAGACGATTCTTGCCGTGTCCGCAGCCGGCATCGCTGGTACATTATTGCGTTTCGCCACTGGTACTTGGGTGAGCGCCAATTGGCCGAAGCATTTTTATGCGGCGACCCTGGCGGTCAACCTGGTGGGTTGCCTGATCATCGGGTTGTTGTACGGCTGGTTCCTGTTGCGCCCGGAAGTACCGATTGAAATTCGCGCCGGCTTGATTGTCGGCTTTGTAGGCGGTCTGACGACCTTTTCATCCTTTTCACTGGATACGCTGCGCCTGCTGGAAAGCGGGCAGGCCCTGGTCGCCTTCGGGTACCTCGGCATCAGCGTGTTCGGCGGGCTGCTCGCCACCTGGGCCGGCCTGTCCTTGACCAAACTTTGATAAACGAGAGACCGACATGCTCGATTCCAAACTGTTACGTAGCAACCTTCAGGACGTAGCGGACCGCCTGGCTTCCCGTGGCTTTGCCTTGGATGTTGCGCGCATCGAAGCGCTGGAAGAACAGCGCAAGACCGTCCAGACCCGCACCGAAGCACTGCAGGCTGAGCGGAATGCGCGTTCCAAATCCATCGGTCAGGCCAAGCAACGTGGCGAAGACATCGCGCCGTTGATGGCGGACGTCGAGCGCATGGGCACCGAGCTGTCCGACGGCAAGGTCGAGCTGGAAGGCATTCAGTCCGAGCTGGATTCGATCCTGCTGGGCATCCCCAACCTGCCGCACGAGTCCGTGCCGATTGGCGAAGACGAAGACGGCAACGTCGAAGTGCGTCGCTGGGGCACGCCAACGGCCTTTGATTTCGAGATCAAGGACCACGTCGCCCTGGGCGAATTGACTGGCGGCCTGGATTTCGAAACCGCCGCCAAAATGTCCGGTGCGCGCTTTGCCTTGCTCCGCGGCCCGATTGCACGCATGCACCGTGCCCTGGCGCAGTTCATGATCAACCTGCACACCGGCGAGCACGGTTACGAAGAGGCTTACACCCCGTACCTGGTGCAGGCGCCGGCGCTGATGGGCACCAGCCAGTTGCCGAAGTTCGAGGAAGACCTGTTCAAGATCAGCCGTGATGGCGAAGCTGATCTGTACCTGATCCCGACCGCCGAAGTGTCGCTGACCAATATCGTTGCGGGCGAGATCCTCGATGCCAAGCAACTGCCGCTCAAGTTCGTCGCCCACAGCCCGTGCTTCCGCAGTGAAGCCGGGGCGTCGGGCCGCGACACCCGCGGCATGATCCGCCAGCACCAGTTCGACAAGGTCGAGATGGTGCAAGTGGTCGAGCCGTCGACCTCCATGGACGCCCTGGAAGGCTTGACCGCCAACGCCGAACGCGTCCTGCAGCTGCTGGAACTGCCGTACCGCGTGCTGGCGCTGTGCACCGGCGACATGGGCTTCAGCGCCGTGAAGACCTACGACCTCGAAGTGTGGGTACCCAGCCAGGACAAATACCGCGAGATTTCGTCGTGCTCCAACTGCGGTGATTTCCAGGCCCGGCGCATGCAGGCGCGTTTCCGTAACCCGGAAACCGGCAAGCCGGAGCTGGTGCACACCCTCAACGGTTCGGGCCTGGCTGTAGGTCGCACCCTGGTGGCGGTGCTGGAAAACTACCAGCAGGCTGACGGTTCGATCCGCGTACCTGAAGTGCTCAAGCCTTACATGGCGGGCGTCGAGGTCATCCGCTAAATGGAATTCCTGCCGCTGTTTCATAACCTGCGCGGCAGTCGTGTGCTGGTCGTCGGTGGGGGGGAGATTGCCTTGCGCAAATCCCGCCTGCTGGCTGACGCCGGCGCCGTGCTGCGGGTGGTTGCTCCCCAGATCGAAGACCAGTTGCGCGAGTTGGTGCAGGGCAGTGGCGGGGAATTGATTCTGCGCGGTTATCAGGAGGCCGACCTGGAAGGCTGCACCCTGATCATCGCGGCGACCGACGACGAGCCACTGAACGCGCAAGTGTCCAGTGACGCCAAGCGTCGTTGCGTTCCGGTCAATGTGGTGGACGCGCCGGCCTTGTGCAGCGTGATTTTCCCGGCGATTGTCGACCGTTCGCCCTTGGTGATCGCGGTGTCCAGCGGCGGCGATGCGCCGGTGCTGGCGCGCTTGATCCGCGCCAAGCTGGAAACCTGGATTCCGTCCACCTACGGCCAGTTGGCCGGGCTGGCGGCGCGCTTTCGTGCCCAGGTCAAAGGTTTGTACCCGGATGTGCAGCAGCGTCGGGCGTTCTGGGAAGAAGTGTTCCAAGGGCCGATTGCCGACCGTCAGTTGGCCGGGCAGGGCGATGAGGCTGAGCGTCTGTTGATCGAAAAGGTCAACGGCGCACCGCCTTATGCGCCGGGTGAGGTGTACCTGGTCGGTGCCGGCCCAGGCGACCCGGACCTGCTGACCTTCCGTGCCCTGCGCCTGATGCAGCAAGCCGACGTGGTGCTGTACGACCGTTTGGTTGCACCGACGATTCTGGAGCTGTGCCGTCGTGATGCCGAGCGCATCTACGTCGGCAAGCGCCGCGCCGACCACGCCGTGCCGCAGGACCAGATCAACCAGCAACTGGTGGACCTGGCCAGGCAAGGCAAGCGCGTGCTGCGCCTCAAGGGGGGCGATCCGTTCATCTTTGGTCGTGGCGGTGAAGAAATCGAGGAACTGGCGGCCCATGGCATCCCGTTCCAGGTGGTGCCGGGGATCACCGCAGCCAGTGGTTGCGCGGCGTACGCCGGGATTCCGCTGACCCATCGCGACTACGCACAGTCGGTACGCTTTATCACCGGGCACTTGAAGAATGGGACGTCGGACCTGCCTTGGAGTGACCTGGTAGGGCCGTCGCAGACCCTGGTGTTCTACATGGGCTTGATTGGCTTGCCGATCATCTGTGAGCAACTGATCAAGCATGGGCGTGCCGCGGATACCCCGGCGGCGTTGATCCAGCAGGGCACCACGTCCAACCAGCGCGTGTTTACCGGCACCCTGGCGGACTTGCCGCGTATGGTGGCGGAGCATGAAGTGCATGCGCCGACGCTGGTGATCGTCGGTGAGGTGGTGGTGCTGCGCGAGAAGCTGAAGTGGTTTGAAGGCGCCCAGTCACAAGTCTGAGCACCTGCGCACACATCGACTGTAGGATCGAGCTTGCTCGCGAAAATCGTCAACGATAACGCGCCCATCCTGAATGCACGCGGTGTTTTTGAGTTATTCGCGAGCAAGCTCGCTCCTACGGGTTTTGTATCAGCTCCAAATGCCTTTGCTGGTTAGCCGCGCTCGATCATGCCCGGCATCAAACGCCTGCAACGGCCCCTTCGGCACGATCGCCGTCGGGTTGATGGTGCGGTGGCTCCCATAGTAATGCCCCTTGATGTGTGTGAAATCCACCGTCTCGGCCACGCCCGGCCACTGATACATCTCCCTCAGCCAATTCGACAGGTTCGAATAATCGGCAATCCGCCGCAGATTGCATTTGAAGTGGCTGTAATACACCGCATCAAAACGAATCAGCGTGGTGAACAAGCGCACATCCGCCTCGGTCAGGTACTCGCCGGCCAGGTAGCGATGGTCGCCCAGGTGCTGCTCCAGGTGATCCAGTTCGGCAAACACATCATCAAACGCGCTTTCATACGCTTTTTGTGAGGTGGCAAAGCCTGCGCGGTACACGCCATTGTTCACGGCCGGGTAGATCCGCTCGTTGAGCCCATCGATGGTCGCGCGCAGCGGCTCAGGGTAGAAGTCCAGGGTGTTGCCGGTCAGGCCGTTGAACGCGCTGTTGAACATGCGGATGATCTCTGCCGATTCATTGCTGACGATGCGGTTGAGCTGCTTGTCCCACAGCACCGGCACGGTGACGCGGCCGGTGTAGTCGGCGGTGTCGGCGGTATAGCGCTGGTGCATGAATTCGAAACCATCGAGCTTATCGCCGGTGGAGCCGTGGGCCTTGTCGAAGGTCCAGCCGTTTTCCAGCATCAGCCAGCTGACCACGGACACGTCGATCACGCTTTCCAGGCCCTTGAGCTTGCGCAGGATCAGGGTGCGGTGGGCCCAGGGGCAGGCCAGGGACACATAAAGGTGATAACGACCGGCCTCGGCCTTGAAGCCGCCTTCGCCGCTGGGCCCCGGCTGGCCATCGGCGGTCACCCAGTGGCGGCGCTGGGCCTGTTCGCGCTGGAAAGCGCCATCTGCGCTACTTTCGTACCACTGGTCTTTCCAGTGTCCTTCGATCAGCAAACCCATGACTGGCTCCTTGGCTAATAAGCGTTGGAGCCCAGTCTAAAGGGATGAGTTCGAACTAAAAGCGCAAAGACCGGGCGTGAATGATCGATTAAATCGATTTGTCCCGTGCATCCCAGTATTGCCGGGCTAATTCGAACGCCTGTTCCCGTGGGTGGCCGAGGCCGCGCAAGGCCAGGGCCATGGTGGCGATCAGCGCCAGTTGCGGGTAGCTGTCTTCTACGTCGCCGCGCCACACGGCCTTCAAGTGATCAGGCTCCAGGGTTGCCGGCTTGACGTGGCGCTGGTCGGAGAGGGCAGGCCATTCTTCATCCCAGCTTTCGCCACCGGTGGTGCCATAGAGGTGGCTGATCGTGTCGGGGTTGATCTCGACTTCGCCGCCGTCGCCCTTGACCACGATCACATGATCGCCAAGCAGGCCGCTGGCATCGCGGTGCACGCCCTGGTAACCGGGGTGGAAAATGCTTTGCAGGCCGCAGCGCGCATTCAGCGGGTTGAGCAGGCGCGCCAGGGAGTGGATCGGCGAGCGCAGGCCGAGGGTGTTGCGCAGGTCGATCATGCGTTGCAGTTGCGGCGCCCAATCGCCCAGCGGGATAAACGCCAGGTTGCCTTGTTCAAACGCGGTCCCGACCTGCTGCCAATTACGGCACAGCGGGATGTGCAGGGTTTGCAGCAATTGTTCGGTGTACAGCCGGCCCGCCGTGTGTGCGCCGCCGCCGTGCATGAGGATGCGCACGCCATGTTGCGCCAGGCACTTGGCCGCCAGCAGGAACCACGGCAGGTGGCGCTTCTTGCCGGCGTAGGTCGGCCAGTCGACATCCACATTCAGTGCCGGGGCGTTCAAGCGTTCACGCACGGCTTCGGTAAAGCCGGCGAGTTCTTCCGGGCTTTCTTCCTTGTGGCGCAGCAGCATCAGGAAGGCGCCGAGCTGGGTGTCTTCGACTTTTTCGTCGAGCAGCATGCCCATGGCTTCGCGGGCCTCTTCGCGGGTGAGGTTGCGCGCGCCGCGCTTGCCTTTGCCCAGGATGCGCACGAACTGCGCAAACGGATGCTCGGCAGGGGTTTCAAGGGTCAGCGGGGCGAAGTCGGTCATAAGCAATTCGTCGGTCTGGGCAGGCCCGCCAGCTTGGCGGCGAGTTTGGCGGGAGTGCCGTTGAACAGTGTGTTGAGGTGCAGGCTGTTGCCCTTTTGCGGGCCGAGCTTCAAGGCCGTGTACTTGATCAGCGGCCGCGTGGCAGGGGACAGCTGGAATTCGGCGTAGAACTGGCGCAGCAGTTCGAGGATCTGCCAATGATCCGGGGTCAGCACCAGGGCCTCGGCGGCGGCCAGGGCATCGGCCACCTCAGGGGACCATTCGTTCAGGTCGACGAGGTAACCGTCCTTGTCCAGCTCGAGGGTGCGCGCGCCTACGGTCAGGGTGTTCATAGCCAGGTGTTGACCTTGCTGTAGTCGAGCGACAGCTGCACGAAACCCGGGTAGTCCACGCTGTCAGCCCAGTCCGGCAGCGGCAGATTGCGCGCCTGCATGTCTTCGGCCAGCACAAAAACCTTTATGCCCTTGGTGTGCAGGGCCGCGTTATGCAGCCCATAGGCGCCATCGCCGCAGAGCAGGATCGCGTCTTCGGCGCCACAGATACGCAGGCAACTGTCGAGGCGGCTGTCGGTAAACGGGGAGTGGGAAACCACATGTAGAGTCGACATCAGAGGGTCATCACCTGGTCGTAACGGTCAATCATCTTGGCGATCGCTTCGCTGTCCAGCGACTGGGCATTGGCCGGCTGCGTCAGCCCGCGCTCACCCAGGCTATGGCTGCAGGCGAACACGTCATCGATGCCGAACAGGCCCAACGCCTGCAAGTTAGCGCTGAGGTCCTTTTGCTGCACGGCCTTGGCATCCTGGTGCGGCGCCAGTTGGAACACGCCGTCATCCATGAACAGCACGCCGATCGGCAGATCGAATGCGCCTCCGGCCAGCACGATATCCAGCGCTTCGCGCGCGCTCGGCCCGGACCAGGGCGCCTGGCGGCTGATCACCAATAAGGATTTGGACATGTCACGGCCCTCCAAAACAGATCAGGCGGTCGGCAGCCTGGGCGGCGTCGTGCAATTGCCCCAGGCCCGACAATGCCCAGGGCGCATCCAGGTTGGCCGCGCTGCGTTGATAGCGCGTGGCTTCCTCGGCATTAAGCACGCCACGACGCAAGGCGGCAGCGATGCACACCACGCCGTCGAGTTGATGCACATTGACCAACTCGCGCCATTGGCGGGCGATGTCCTGCTCATCCTGGGGTGCAACGATGTTATTGGAGGCGCCGTAGACGCCGTCCTGATAGAAAAACAGCCGCACAATCTCATGCCCGCCGGCCAACGCCGCCTGTGCAAACAGCAGGGCGCGGCGCGAGGAGGGCGCATGGGCGGCGGAAAACACTGCAATCGCAAACTTCATGGAACACTCTGCAAGCAAACGTGGGGCAATGATAAAGCCGCCGCCACGAAAAAGCCCGCCATGATCAAAACGGTCACCCTCGATGATCGTTCTGACGATTGCCGGTAGGCGCCAGGCTGCCTAGTCTGTGGGAATCCGAAACCCAAATGGAGTCTCCATGTCAGGTCCCTTGGCGTCCCTCAAAGTGCTGGATTTTTCCACCTTACTGCCCGGCCCGTTTGCTTCCTTGATGCTGGCGGACATGGGCGCCGAGGTGCTGCGCATCGAGTCCCCTACGCGCATGGACCTGCTGCGGGTGCTGCCGCCCCATGACCGGGGGACTTCCGCCAGCCATGCCTATCTCAACCGCAACAAACGCAGTCTGGCGCTGGATTTGAAGCAGGCCCAGGCGCTGGAGATCGTGCGCGAACTGGTCAAGGACTACGACATTGTCCTCGAACAATTCCGCCCCGGCGTGATGGAACGCCTGGGTCTGGGGTACGAGGCGCTGAAGGCGATCAACCCGCGGCTGATTTATGTGTCGATCACCGGGTATGGCCAGACCGGGCCCTATAAGGACCGCGCCGGGCATGACATCAACTACCTGGCGCTGGCCGGGGTCGCCAGTTACACCGGGCGCCGGGACAGCGGGCCACTGCCCTTGGGCGTGCAGTTGGCGGACGTGGGCGGCGGTTCGCTGCATGCAGTGGTGGGGCTGCTGGCGGCCGTTATCGCCCGGCAGCAGAGCGGGGTCGGCCAATACCTGGATGTCAGCATGACCGATTGCTCGTTCAGCCTGAACGCCATGGTCGGCGCGGGTTACCTGGCGTGTGGTGTGGAGCCTGAGCGGGAGGGCCATGTGCTTAATGGCGGCAGTTTCTATGACTATTACCGCTCGCGGGATGGGCGTTGGATGGCCGTCGGCAGCCTGGAACCGGCTTTCATGCAGCAGTTGTGTGAAGCGTTGGGCCGCCCGGAGTTGGCCGCGCAGGGCTTGAAGCCTGAACAGCAGCCGGCGCTTAAGCAGGCCTTGCAGGTGGAGTTCGAGAAGCGCAGTTTCGAGCAATTGTGCGAGCTGTTTACCGGGGTGGATGCCTGCGTGGAGCCGGTGCTGACGCTCAGCGAAGCCGTGGCCCATCCGCAGTTGAAGGCGCGGGCGCTGGTCAGCCAGGTGCCCAGGGGTGATGGCTCTAGCCAGGCGCAGATAGCCTGCCCGTTGAAGTTTTCGGAAGGGTTGCCAGCGCCCCGGCACATTGGCGTCGCCGTGGGTGCGCACAGTGATGAAGTGTTGGCGGAGCTGGGCTTGAGCCCCCAGCGCATCAGCGAGCTGCGCAGCTCCAAGGTGATTATGTAGTGGCTGGGCGGACGCTATCGGGAGCAAGCCCCCTCCCACATTAGGCCTGTGAATACGATCAAAATGTGGGAGGGGGCTTGCTCCCGATGAGGCCTTTATTCCACTCTGGTTTCGCCGGTAAACACCAATGTCTGCCGACAGCGCCGACACAGGTACCGCCGCCCCTGAGCCACCATGCCATGGCGTTGCGACGAAAACGGAAAGTCACTGTCGGCACACGGGCAACGATAAATATAGCGGGTTACCTGGCGACGCTTCACGGCATAGGTGTGGCAGCGGTCCGGCGGCAGTTCATAGACCCCACGCATGATCAGTTGCCATTCCTCGCCATGGGGCTGGATGCGTTCGCCGAACAATTGGTGGGCAATCAGGTGCGCCACCTCATGGGCCACGGTCTGTTTCAGGAAGTGTTGGCTGTTTTCTCGGTACAACTGTGGGTTGAAGCGCAGCAGGTTCTCGTGCAAATGCGCGACACCGGCCTTCTGGCCCCGCAGCTTGAGGCTGACCTGGGGGCGTTTGAAGCTTCGTTTGAAAAAGGATTCGGCTTGCAGGAAACAATCTTCGACGCGGGTATTGAGTTGCTCGGGCATGCTGTACATATCTCCAGAGGCGTCCAGTATGCCGCAAAGCGGGGTGTTTCCGAATCTGTCAGGCGCCGAATGGTCATGCATAACGCACAAGGCCACCTTGCGGTGGCCTTTCCTTCACGATTGAACGGGTCAGTTAGTGTAGATCGGCCCCACGCCCAGCCCCCAGACAATCACGGTAAACGCCATGATCGCCACCAGCACCACCAGCCCTACGGCCAGTATCGAGCTGGAAAACAGGAAACCTTCATCCGGATCGATGCTCATGAAGGTCGGTACGCCGACATACAGCAGGTACACCGTGTAGCAGATCGCCGCAGTGCCCACCACCATGCCCAGCCACATATGCGGGTAGAGCGCCGCCAGCCCGCCGATAAACAGAGGTGTCGCGGTATAGGTGGCAAACGCCACGCACCGCGCCATGCTGGGGTTGGCGTCGTAGGTGCGGGCCATCCAGTGGATGAACGCGCCCATCACTGCCACGCCGCCGAGCATGGCCGCGTAGGACATGAGAGTCATCCACAGCGCACTTTCCTGGGTCAGCATGACCGGGGAGCGGTTGCCGATGACCCAGCCGACCTGGGTGGTGCCGATAAAAGCCGATACGGCGGGGATCGCCGCGAGAATCAGGGTGTGAGTGAGGTACATGTGGCCGATGCTTTCTTCTTTATCGCCACGAATTTCCCGCCATTCCTGGTCGGGATGGGTAAACAGCCCCACGACGTGATGGATCATGCCAGTCACTCCTGTCGTTATTACCATCGCCCCCCATCGGAGCGCCCACGGGCCAGATGGCCACAAAGGTCTGGATATATGTGTGCGACCTCAAGTCGCAGTATAGGAAGGGATGACCGGAATAACCGTAGGGCCTTTAGAGCAAATTGCGCTGTAAACAGGGGGCCTAATCGCGGCGGGGTCTTTTACTGTTAGCCCTTTAGCTGTTTTTTTTGCGTAAAATACCCGGCTTTTCGTCACACACCTCCAGCGGATCCAAGCGCCATGGGCACTCTTACGGTCAACCAGAACAAACTGCAAAAACGCCTGCGCCGCCTGGCCGGTGAGGCAGTCGCCGATTTCAACATGATCGAGGACGGCGACAAGGTCATGGTCTGCCTCTCCGGCGGCAAAGACAGCTACACCATGCTCGACGTGCTGCTGCACCTGCAAAAGGTCGCGCCGATCAAGTTCGACATCGTTGCGGTCAATATGGACCAGAAACAACCGGGCTTCCCCGAGCACGTGCTGCCGGCCTACCTCAAGGCGCTGGGCGTCGAGTACCACATCGTCGAAAAAGACACCTATTCGGTGGTCAAGGAACTGATCCCTGAAGGCAAGACCACCTGCTCGCTATGCTCGCGCCTGCGCCGTGGCACGCTCTACACCTTTGCCGATGAGATCGGTGCGACCAAGATGGCCCTGGGTCACCACCGCGACGATATCGTCGAGACCTTCTTCCTCAATATGTTCTTCAACGGCTCGCTCAAGGCCATGCCGCCCAAGCTGCGTGCCGATGACGGGCGCAACGTGGTGATCCGCCCGCTGGCGTATTGCAACGAGAAGGACATCCAGGCCTACTCCGACCTCAAGCAATTCCCGATCATCCCGTGCAACCTGTGCGGCTCCCAGGAAAACCTGCAGCGCCAGGTGGTCAAGGACATGCTGGTGGACTGGGAACGCAAGACGCCAGGGCGTACCGAAAGTATCTTCCGCAGCCTGCAGAACGTGCAGCCATCGCAATTGGCCGACCGCAACCTGTTCGACTTCACCAGCCTGAAAATCGATGAGAGCGCCGCGTCGCGCTTCGTCAATGTTGTGAACCTCTGAGCCCATTCAACGCTCTGACACACGGCGCTTGCGGGCGCCGTTTTCAATTCCATTGCCAGCATTCAACAGCAGGAGAGGGCATGCGCGATTACAAGTGGCTGCACGAATATTGTCTGAACCGCTTCGGTTCAGCGGCCGAGCTGGACGCCCACCTGCCGGTGCCCAAGACTCCGGCGCAGTTGCGCAAGATCAGTGATGATCGCTACCTGTCGACCTTGGCGCTGCGCGTGTTTCGCGCCGGCTTGAAACACAGCGTGGTGGATGCCAAGTGGCCGGCGTTCGAGCAAGTGTTCTTTGGCTTCGACCCGGAAAAAGTCGTGCTGATGGGCGCTGAGCATCTGGAGCGGCTGATGCAGGACACGCGCATCATCCGTCACCTGGGCAAGCTCAAGAGTGTGCCGCGCAATGCGCAGATGATCCTGGACATCGAGCAGGAAAAAGGCAGCTTCGGCGCATTTATCGCCGACTGGCCGGTGACCGATATCGTTGGGTTATGGAAATACCTGAGCAAGCACGGTCATCAGTTGGGCGGGCTGTCGGCCCCGCGCTTTTTGCGGATGGTGGGCAAGGATACCTTTGTGCCGAGCGATGACGTGGTCGCGGCATTGAATGCGCAGAAGATTGTCGACAAGGCACCCACCAGCCTGCGCGACCTGGCCACGGTGCAGGCTGCGTTCAACCAGTGGCATGCCGAGAGTGGGCGGCCGATGTGCCAGCTGTCGATGATGCTGGCCTATACGGTGAATCACTGACCGGGTTCTAGGGTGTGGCCAACCGGCGGTTCAACTGGTGCCGCCAGCGCACATACAGCAGCGCCGTGCAAAACACCGCCAGGCTGGCCAGCATCTCCAGCACCCCGAACCATTGCCGGTTCGGGTCATACGCCGCCAGCGCGCCCTTGATGAAATACAGGTTCACCGCAAAGCACATCCACGAATACCCGCGCGCGCTGCCGATGATCATCCCCGGCGCCAGCACCAGCAGCGGCACCAGTTCGATCAGCAGGATCACCCACGGGCGTGCGCCGTGCAGGTCGGCGACGAACAGGTAGTACCCGCACAACAAACCCACCAGGGCGAAAAACGCCAGCAGGCTTAACGCGCGTGCCGCCTTGACCCGTGGCTCCAGCCACGCTTGCGGCGGTAGAACCTTAGGCTTCCTGGCCACGGCCGTTCTCCAGCAGCGTGGCGGTCTTGGCCAGGCGCAGGCCCAGGGCCCGGCACAGGGTGATTTCATGCGGGTCGAGCAGGCGCTTGCCATCCGGCCCGGCATGGTGGCTGGCGCCATACGGCGTGCCGCCGCCCTGGGTGTCGAGCAGCGCCTGTTCGCTGTAGGGCAGGCCAGTGATCAGCATGCCGTGGTGCAGCAGCGGCAGCAGCATCGACATCAGCGTGGTTTCCTGGCCGCCATGCAGGCTGGCGGTGGAGGTGAACACCCCGGCCGGCTTGCCGACCAACGCACCGGTGAGCCACAGGTTGCTGGTGCCGTCGAGGAAGTACTTGAGCGGCGCGGCCATGTTGCCGAAGCGCGTCGGGCTGCCCAGGGCCAGGCCCGAGCAGTTTTTCAAGTCATCGAGGCTGGCGTACAGCGCGCCTTCGTCCGGGATGCTCGGCGCCACGGCTTCGCATTCGGTGGAGATCGCCGGTACGGTGCGCAGCCGCGCTTCCATCCCGCCTTGCTCGATGCCACGGGCAATCTGCCGAGCCATTTCGCTCACCGAGCCATTGCGGCTGTAATACAACACCAGTACATACGGCGCAGTCACGGCAGGATCTCCAGCACGTTCTCTGGCGGACGGCCAATGATGGCTTTATTGGCGGTTTCCAGGATCGGGCGTTCCATCAGCTTGGGGTGTTCGGCGATCGCGGCGATCAACTGCGCTTCGCTGAGGCTGGCGTCGGCCAGGTTGAGGGCCTTGTATTCGTCTTCGCCGGTGCGCAGCAGTTGGCGGGCGCTGATGCCCAGCTTGGCCAGCAGTGCCTTCAATTGCGCGGCATTCAGCGGGTTTTCCAGGTAACGCACCACGGTGGGGGCGAGGCCTCGGGCTTCCAGCAGTTCGAGCGCACCGCGGGATTTCGAGCAGCGCGGGTTGTGATAAAGCGTCAGATCGGTCATGTGCGGGTCGCATCTTGCGTAAGGTGGCGGGTATTCTACCTGCGCGGCGTCCTGTCCTTAAACCGTAAGAGGCGATAGGTCGCAGCCAACGTTCATTTTTGCGAAGGAATACCCCATGACAAGGCGACTGATCGGTGCATTGGCGATCATTACAACCCTGCTGCTCAGCGGCTGCGGCAATGACTACGGCGTTGACCAGTACGGCCAGAAGGTCGCGGCCGAGCGCCTGGACAAACAGTGGCTGGTGGTCAACTACTGGGCGGAATGGTGTGGCCCATGCCGTACGGAAATCCCCGAACTCAACGCCCTGGCGGAACAGTTGAAGGGGCAGGGCGTGGGGGTGTTCGGGGTTAACTTCGACAATGTGCAGGGTGCAGAGCTGAAAGAGGCCAGCGACAAACTGGGGATCAAGTTCACCGTGCTGGCACAGAACCCGGACGGGATCTTCGAGATTCCGCGCAGCGAAGCGTTGCCGGTGACCTATATCATTGATGACAAGGGCAAGGTGCGCGAGCAGTTGATGGGTGAGCAGACGGCGGAAGGGGTGTTGGCCAAGCTCAAGGCCTTGCGCGGCTAGAGTATTGCCCCCGATCAAATGTGGGAGGGGCGGTGCGACGATTCGACTTGCCCCGATAGCGGTGTGTCAGCCGACACACCTGCCAACCATGCCGCCGCCATCGAAGCCTCGCTAAAGCTCGACATCTCCCACAGGGGCCCAGCGGTGCCCACGAGATCTACAGCCGAGCAACTTCCCACCTGCCAACCCATCTCATTATTTAAATCTCACCAACCTGTAGGTCGGTGGAATCAGCCCTCTTCGAGCCATAGGCGAATCGGCTTGCCTTCGGTCGGCCAGAAGCGGGTCTGCTCGATCGGCGAGATGTCCCAGCGCTGTACGCCTTGCAGGGCCTGGAAGAAGCGCTGTTCCTGCTCCATCAGGGCCTCGGCGCAGAGCTTGCGGGTGCTGCCGAGCTTGCCGAAGCTGAGTTTGTCGCCCTCAAGGGTGTACGGCGCGAACCAGTGGTTGCAACCGCCGTTGCCGTAGGCACGCCCATCGGCGCCGAGGGTGACGGTCAGGTGTGCGTAATCCATCAACGGCCGCTCACCAATCCACTCCACCACGTAGCTGTGATCCTGCTTGAGCTTGGCCGCGTCACCGGCGCAGCCACTCAGGGCCGCACCGACGGCGGCGAGCAGAAGCAGGCCTTTCATTGCCCGGCCTTCTGGCATTTCGGGCAACGATGTTTGTCGCCTTCGCTGGCCCAACCCAACTCGGCAATGCGTGCATTGGCGGCCGGTTGCAGCGGCTCCTTGGTCAGCTTGGTTTCCACCGCGAATTCAAACTCCAGCACGGTGTCGCAGCTGTCGCAGTTGACCTTCCAGGTGTGAATCTCCAGCTCGCCGAACTTCGGCCCGCGGGCCATGGCGACCCACTGGCCGGCAGGGCGGATGGAGTAGCGCGCGTCACCTTCGACGGTAAGGCGCATGGACAAGGTTTTACTGCCGCGCAGGGTGACGATCAGCACGTCGTCATGCTTGATCGAGCCACCGTTGCCGGTGACCTGGTAACGGCCCGGCACCAGGGCACGGCATTCGATCAGGGTGTGTTGCGGGCTCAGCAAGCTGAAGCGGAAATCGTGTTCGGCCATGGATCCTCCAAATAGGCGCGGCATCCTATCACGGGTGCCTGCTGATCATGAGCCTGGTATGTGACCGCTGATCATCCTTCGACGAGGTTCTGCGCCCGGCCATCGGCCCATGCCGCAATATTGGCCAATGTGGTGCCGGCAATCGCCGCCAGGGCTTCGCGGGTAAGGAACGCCTGGTGTGCGGTGACGATCACGTTGGGGAAGGTCAGCAGGCGCGCGAGCACGTCGTCCTGCAGGGGCAGGTCGGAGCGGTCCTCGAAAAACAGCTGGGCTTCCTCCTCGTACACATCCAGCCCCAGGTAGCCGAGCTGGCCGTCCTTGAGTGCTTCGATCAGCGCTGGCGTGTCGACCAGGCCACCGCGACCGGTG
This sequence comes from Pseudomonas sp. 8 R 14, assembly GCF_900005955.1. Lineage (NCBI taxonomy): Bacteria > Pseudomonadati > Pseudomonadota > Gammaproteobacteria > Pseudomonadales > Pseudomonadaceae > Pseudomonas > Pseudomonas sp. 8 R 14. The sequence goes on from NZ_CVTH01000081.1 coordinate 97,527, forward strand.
TTGATCAGCATGGCGCCGGGTTGCATCCGCGCCAGGGAGTGCGCATTGATCAGGTGCTTGCTGTCGGCGGTCAGCGGGCAGTGCAGGCTGATGATCTGGGCCTGGGCCAGGAGCTCCGGCAGGTTCACATAGCGCGCGCCGAGCACCTGGACCTGGGGGTTGGGGAACGGGTCGTAGGCGAGCAACTGGCAACCGAAGCCCGCCATGATCCTGGCGAATGTGGCGCCGATCTGGCCGGTGCCGACCACGCCGACGGTCTTGCCCACCAGGTCGAAGCCGGTGAGGCCATGCAGGCTGAAATCGCCGTCGCGGGTGCGGTTGTAGGCGCGATGCAGGCGGCGGTTGAGGGCGAGGATCAGGGCCACCGCGTGTTCGGCGATCGCATGGGGCGAATAGGCCGGGACGCGCACGATGGTCAGGCCCAGGCGTTTGGCGGCAGGCAGGTCCACATGGTTGTAGCCGGCCGAACGCAACGCGATCAACCGCGTGCCGCCCTTGGCCAGGTGTTCCAGCACCGGGGCGCTGAGGTCATCGTTGATAAAGGCGCAGACTACCTCGTGGTGTTCGGCCAGGGCGACGGTGTCGAGGTTGAGCCGGGCGGGTTGGAATTGCAGTTCCAGGCCGCGCGGCAAGGGTTCGCCGAGGAAACTGTCGCGGTCGTAGGTCTGGCTGCTGAAAAGAATCACACGCATCAAAGGCGTCCTTTTTGATGAGTTCAGGCGCTGACCCGCGCTTCACTGGCCAGCCGTGCAATGGCCATGTCCAGCTCGTCCAGCGCGGTCATGGCCTTGGCGTCGTCCTGCTTGAGCAGGGTTTCGGCGCGCTGGCAGGCGGCGCGCAGTTGCGGCACGCCACAGTAGCGGGTGGCGCCGTGCAGACGGTGGACGCGTTCGATCAGGGCCAGGTTGTCCCTGGCCTCGCGGGCGACGTGAATGGCCTGGCGATCGGCTTCCAGGGAGGCCAGCAGCATGGCCAGCATGTCGGCCGCCAGGTCCATCTTGCCGGCGGCCAGGCGCAGGCCTTCCTCGTGGTCCAGCACCTGCAATTGCACCCCGGGGCCCAGGCCTTCGACGGCGCGCTCCGGCACCTGGTTGCGCAGGGCCAGGCCGGTCCATTTCAGCACCACCTGGGCCAGTTGCCGTTCGCTGATGGGTTTGGTCAGGTAGTCGTCCATACCACTTTGCAGCAGGGCGCGCTTTTCGTTGGCCATGGCGTGGGCGGTGAGGGCGACCACCGGCAAGGGCGTGCCATGGCGCTCGCTTTCCCACTGGCGGATCGCCTCGGTGCTCTGGCGTCCGTCCATGCCCGGCATCTGCACGTCCATCAGCACCAGGTCGAAGGTGTCCTGTTTCACCGCGTCGACCGCCGCGTAGCCGCTTTCCACTGCCCGGACCTGCGCGCCCATGTCTTCCAGCAGGGTTTGCACCAACAGCAGGTTTGCCGGGTTGTCGTCGACACACAGCACACGCGGCGCACGGCTGGACAACGGCTCACCCGGTTCACTGCGGGAGGGCCGCGGGCTGATCAGGTCGGACAGGGCACGGCGCAGCTTGCGGGTACACGCCGGCTTGGCCTGCAACTGGCTGTTGGGGTTGGGTACCGACTCGTTGAACAGCATCTGTTCGGTGGTGGGGCACAGCACCAGCACTTTGCAACCCAGGTGTTCGAGGTCCCACAGGTGCTGGTTGAGGCGCTCGGGCGGAATATCGTTGGCGGTCACGCCGAGTACCGCGAGGTCGATGGCCTGCTCGGTCTGGTGAGCGCTGGTGATGCCGTTGGTCAGGCTTTCCAGGGTATTGAACGGCGTTACTTCCAGGCCACAGTCTTCCAATTGGTGCTGCAGGGCCTGGCGCGCCAGGTCGTGGTTTTCCAGCACCGCTACACGATGGCCCAACAACGGCGCGCAGGGCAGGTCTTCGACGTCGTCGCGGGTCTTGGGCAGGTTCAGGCTGATCCAGAATTCAGAGCCTTCGCCCGGCGTGCTGTCGACGCCGATTTCACCGCCCATTTGTTCGATCAGGCGCTTGGATATCACCAGGCCAAGCCCCGTGCCGCCGGGCTGGCGCGACAGTGAATTGTCGGCCTGGCTGAACGCCTGGAACAACGCCCGCACGTCCTGGCTGGACAGGCCGATGCCGGTGTCCTGCACGCTGATGCGCAGTTGCACGCTGTCTTCCTGCTCGTCCTCGATCATCGCCCGGGCCACGATGGTGCCTTCGCGGGTGAACTTGATCGCATTGCTGATCAGGTTGGTCAGGATCTGCTTGAGCCGCAGCGGGTCGCCCACCAGCGCCAGCGGCGTGTCGCGGTACACCAGGCTGACCAGTTCCAGCTGCTTGGCATGGGCGGCGGGGGCGAGGATGGTGAGGGTGTCTTGCAGCAGATCCCGCAGGTTGAACGGGATGCTGTCGAGCACCAGCTTGCCGGCCTCGATCTTCGAGAAATCGAGGATCTCGTTGATGATGCCCAGCAGGTTGTCGGCGGATTTTTCGATGGTGCCCAGGTAGTCCAGCTGGCGCGGGGTCAGCTCGCTTTTTTGCAGCAGGTGGGTAAAGCCTAGTATGCCGTTGAGCGGCGTACGGATTTCATGGCTCATGTTCGCCAGGAACTCGGACTTGATGCGGCTGGCCTCCAGGGCCTCCTTGCGCGCCAGGTCCAGCTCGATGTTCTGGATCTCGATGGTTTCCAGGTTCTGGCGCACGTCTTCGGTGGCCTGGTCGATGCTGTGCTGCAATTCTTCCTGGGCGTTTTGCAGGGTTTCGGCCATGCGGTTGATGCCCGATGCGAGTTGATCCAGCTCCTGGCTGCCCAAGGGTGGCAGGCGGGTTTCCAGGTTGCCGTCCTTGAGTTGGGCCACCGCTTGCTTGATCAGGCCAATCGGCGCGTTGATCGTACGGCTGATGCGCAAGGCCAGGGCTGCGGTGCAGATCAGGCCGATGGCAATCAGCAGCAGGCTGGCGAACAGGCTGCGATAGCCGCGCAGCAACATACCGTTGTGGGACAACTCCACCTCGACCCAGCCGAGCAGGCGATCGGCTTCATCGGGGATCAAATCGCCCGCCAGGTTGCGATGGCGACCAAACACCGGCAGCAGGTAGCGCGTGGCGTCGTTGCCGGTGCGCTGCAGCAGGTGGGAACTGTTACCCACCGGCGGCTGGTTGAGCATGGTCGGGCCGGCGTGGGCCAGGGGCGTGCGGTCCGGCGCGAGGAACGCCACGGTGCGTACGTCCGTCTGTTCCAGGGATTGGGTGGCGATACGCTCCAGCAGGTCGGTATTCCTGCTGCCCATGGCCGGAGCCACCAGGGGCGCCAGCTGCTCGGCGATCATTTCGCCGCGTTGCAGCAGTTGGGCCTGCAACTCCGAGAGCTGCATCCAGGTGAAGTACCCTCCCAACAACAAGGCCATCAGGCTGGTCGGTAATAAGGTCAGCAACAGTACGCGGCCTTTTATCCCCATTCTTTTAAGCACGCCACTCTCCTGCTACCACACTGATATCAATCTTCCGCGCCGGCATCCGGCCCGCGCCACCTGCGCAGTGTAGCCATTTGCGCGGCCTGGAATCTTGCAAATTAATGACAGAGGGCAATCTTCGGGCCGTTGGACGCCGTGTGGCGATTGCCTGCGGCGGGGTTATCTTGAATAATCAGTGATTGAGAATGACTTGCAGACGCTAATGAATCCCGCAGCAGTTGGCCTACCCCGTATCCTCACAATTGAAGATGACCCCGTGCTGGGTGCCTATGTGCATGAGCATTTGGGGCGCTGTGGCTTCCAGGTCACCTGGTGCCAGAACGGTCAGCAGGGCTTGGAGATGGCGCGCGACCAGGCATTCGACGTGGTGTTGATGGATATTCTGCTGCCGGGCCTGGATGGCTTGTCGATCCTCACCCATCTGCGCCGGAGCCATTCGATTCCGGTGATCCTGATGTCGGCCCTGGGCGCTGAAACTGATCGCGTCAGCGGTTTTCGCCTGGGTGCCGATGATTACCTGCCAAAGCCCTTCAGCATGGTAGAGCTGCGCGTGCGTATCGAAGCCATCCTGCGGCGGGTGGCCCTGGATCGGCGCCCGTTGCCGACGCTTGAGCCCGTGCGCGAGGATACCCGCACCCTGCGTTTCGACGATGAACTGTGCGATGTTTTTCATCAAGGCCACTGGGCGGGCCTGACCCGCAGCGAATATCGCCTGCTGGAAACCCTGCATCGCAACGCTGAAGAAGTCCTCAGCAAAGCCTTCCTCTACCAGCACGTGTTGCAACGGGGTTATGCGCCCCATGATCGCAGCCTCGACATGCATATCAGCCAGATCCGCCGCAAGCTCAAGGCCATCGGCTACACCGAGCGTGAGGTACGCACGGTGTGGGGCAAGGGCTATGTGCTGAGCGGTCACGACGATGGGCTTTGAGGCATCACTGAAACGGCTGCCGGGCAGGCACTCGTTATTCTGGAAGCTCGCCTGCCTGCTGATCGCCTTCTGTTTGCTGATGATCTGGCTCAGTTGGTCCTGGGGCCGGTACATGGAGCAAAAGAACGCCTACCTGTCCGATGAGGCCAGGAGCACCTTGAGTGGTTATGCGGTCGGCGCCGAGCAGGCCTGGAACCAGAGCGGCAATGCCGGCGTTGATGCGTGGCTGCAGGCAATGGGCAAGCGCGAAAGCACGTGGATCGGGGTGATCGGCAATGACTTGCAGTCGTTGAGCAGCTACCCGCTGACCGACACGGAAAGCCAGCGCCTGACCTTTCTGCGGGGCCTGGATTGGCCGGTCAGCCGCCACGTCAAGGGGTTGCCGTGGTTGAAGATCCCGTTTGCGGTGGATCCGGGCGCCGGTTCGCTGGTGATTGAACTGCCGCAGCGTTTTATGCCGGGGCGCTACCAACTGTTCTGGCGGGTGCTGACCAACGGCGTGATTCCCGGCCTCTTTACCTTGTTGCTGTGCATCGGCCTCTATCGGTTGCTGATCATGCCCCTCAATCAACTGCGCGAGCAGGCCAACGCATGGCGTGCCGATCAATTGAATACGCGGATGTCCCACGACGCCACCAGCCGCCAGGACGAATTGGGCGAGCTGGGGCGCGCGTTTGATCATATGTCCGAGCGCTTGCAGGGTACGGTGATGCTGCAACAGCAGCTGTTAAGGGACATGTCCCATGAACTGCGCACGCCCTTGAGCCGTTTGCGGGTGGCCTGTGACAGTGAGCAGGATCTTGCGCGCCTGCGTGAGCGGCTGGGGCGGGAGATCGATGCCATGCAGCGCCTGGTGGAAGACAGCCTGCAACTGGCCTGGCTGGATACCGAGCGGGCGCCGCTGCCCAAAGAAGATATTCAGGTGCAGGCGCTGTGGGACATGCTGCGCGAGAACGCGTGCTTTGAAAGCGGTTGGCCGGCGTCGCGGCTGCCCTGCCTTCTGGGCGCCGACAGTTGGGTACGGGGCAACCTGAATGCCCTGGCCCAGGCCCTGGAGAATATCCTGCGCAACGCCATACGCCATTCCCCGGCGGAGGGGGTCGTGTGCCTGGATGGATGCCGCGAGGGGGAGTATTGGCACCTTTGGTTGGAAGACCAGGGCGGGGGAATCGATGAGCAGGATCTGGAGCGAATCTTTGCGCCGTTTACGCGGCTGGACGGTTCGAGGCCCGGCGATGGTGGCTTCGGGCTGGGCCTGAGCATCGCGCGCAATGCCGTGCAACGCCAGGACGGCAGCCTGTGGGCGGAAAATACCGGCCAGGGCCTGCGTGTGCACCTGCGGTTGCCGGCGCGATAGGTCTCAGCCTCGGCGCTGCTTGCGCTTTTTCCATTGGTGCGCGACCCACCAGCGCCAGTACCCCATGGTCAGGCAGTAGGCCAGTGCGCCCAGCACCAGCCCCAACACCACCGAACCCAGCAGGAAGGGCTGCCACAGCGTGCTCAACTGGCCGCTGATCCACTCCCAGGTCAGGTCGTCGGGCAGGCTGCGCGGTGGCACATTCATCAGCCAGGCGCCGGTCATGTAGGTGCAGATGAACACCACCGGCATGGTGATCGGGTTGGTCAGCCATACCAGGCTGATGGCGATGGGCATATTGCCGCGCACGGTGATCGCCAGCACTGCCGCCAGCAGCATCTGCAATGGGATCGGGATAAACGCCGCGAACAAACCCACGGCCATGGCGCGTGCCACGGAGTGCCGATTCAGGTGCCAGAGGTTCGGGTCGTGCAGCAACGTGCCAAGAAACTGTAATGACTTGTGTTCCCTGATACTGGTGGGGTCGGGCATGTACCGTTTGAATAAGCGCCGAGGCATAGGGGGTCCAGGTCAGTTCGAGGGGCAAGTATGCCCGCATTCTATAAACAGAAAATTCAGACTTTGTGACAAAACATCATAGGACACGCTGGGCCCTCGTCTAAGACTGAGTGGATCACTTGAAAAGGAGGGTTCATGAAGACAGGGATGTTCGCGCTCGCGCTGGGGTTGCTTGCCTTGCGCTTTCTACCGGCGTTGCCGTCGACGGGGTGGCTGATAGCCATGTTGGTGCTGGCATTGATGCTATTGCCTTTTCGTACGTCGCCACTGGCATTTTTCCTGCTGGGTTTGAGCTGGGCCTGCATCAGCGCGCAGTGGGCGCTGGATGATCGACTACGGCCGGTGCTGGATGGCCAGACGCGATGGCTGGAAGGCCGTGTAACCGGGTTGCCGCAGCAGACAGGGACGGGCGTGCGTTTTGAGCTGGCCGACAGCCAGGCGCGCAACGCCCGGTTGCCCAAGCGCATCCGGGTGTTTTGGCACGGCGGGCCGCCGGTACGCAGTGACGAGCGCTGGCGTCTGGCCTTGACGCTGAAACGGCCTGCCGGGCTGCTCAATTTTCACGGTTTCGATCAGGAGGCCTGGCTGCTGGCCCAGCGCATTGGCGCCACCGGCTCGGTGAAGGATGGTGAGCGCCTGGCGCCGGCGCGTCATGCCTGGCGTGACACGGTCCGCCAACGCCTGATGGCGGTGGATGCCCAAGGCCGCGAGGCGGGCCTGGCGGCTTTGGTGCTGGGGGATGGCTCCGGGCTGGCGGCCGAAGACTGGCAGGTGTTGCAGGACACTGGCACGGTGCACCTGTTGGTGATTTCCGGCCAGCACATTGGCTTGCTGGCGGGGTTGATCTACGGCTTGGTCGCGCTACTTGCACGCTACGGCTGCTGGCCCCGCACCTGGCCGTGGCTGCCGTGGGCGTGCGGCCTGGCGTTTGCCGCCGCGCTGGGGTACGGCCTGCTGGCAGGGTTTGGCGTGCCGGTGCAACGGGCCTGCGTCATGGTGGGGCTGGTGTTGTTGTGGCGCCTGCGCTTTCGTCATCTGGGCTTCTGGTGGCCGTTGTTGCTGGCACTCAATGGCGTGCTGATCCTGGAGCCACTGGCCAGCCTGCAACCCGGATTCTGGCTGTCCTTCATGGCTGTCGCGGTGCTGGTCCTGGGATTTGGTGGGCGCTTGGGGCCGTGGAGTGTCTGGCAGGCATGGACACGCCCCCAGTGCTTGATTGCCGTTGGTCTGTTTCCTGTGTTGCTGGTGCTCGGCTTGCCCGTCAGCGTCAGTGCGCCGCTGGCCAACCTGGTTGCCGTGCCGTGGATCAGCCTGGTGGTGTTGCCCCTGGCGTTGCTGGGGAGCACATTGTTGCCGCTGCCGTATGCGGGTGAGGGCTTGTTGTGGCTGGCGGGTGGGGCGCTTGACGAGTTGTTCCGGGGCTTGGCATGGCTCGCTGGGCTAATGCCTGCCTGGATACCGGCCGAAGTGCCCCTGGGTTACTGGCTGATCAGCCTGGTCGGCGCGGTGCTGTTATTGCTGCCCAGCGGCGTGCCGTTTCGGCCACTGGGCTTGCCGCTGCTGTTGTTGGCCGTGTTTCCACCCCGCGAGCTCGTGCCCCATGGGCGGGTGGAGGTGGTGCAGCTGGATGTCGGGCAGGGTCAGGCCTTGATCCTGCGTACCCGCCATCACACGTTGCTCTACGATGCCGGCCCGCGTTCGGGGACGGTTGACCTCGGTGCCCGTGTGGTAGTGCCCGCGTTGAAAAAGCTCGGCGTCGGGACGCTGGATATGATGCTGCTGAGCCACGCCGACGCCGATCATGCCGGTGGGGCGTCGGCTGTTGCCCGAGGGTTGCCGATCCGGCGTGTCGTGGGCGGTGAAACCGAAGGGTTGCCCGCGTTTCTCGCCACCCAGCCCTGTGTCAGCGGCGAACGGTGGGAGTGGGACGGTGTGGCATTCGAGCTGTGGCAGTGGCCTGATGCGATTGATGGCAACCCCAAGTCCTGTGTTCTGCAGGTCCAGGCCAATGGTGAGCGGCTGCTGCTCACGGGGGATATTGATCGGGCTGCCGAGCGAGCATTTCTCGCGTCTTCGTTGGCCGTGCACACCGACTGGCTGCAATCCCCTCACCATGGCAGCCGCAGTTCGTCGTCCTGGCCTTTTCTACAGCGGCTGGCGCCCACGTCGGTGCTGATTTCCCGTGGGCGTGGCAATGCGTTCGGCCATCCTCACCCGCAGGTGGTGGAGCGCTACCAGCGACTGGGCAGCCAGATATACGACAGTGCCGAGCTGGGCGCGGTGCGCGTGCAATTAGGGGCTTTCCAGCCACCCACTGTTGCGCGTAGTCAACGCCGTTTTTGGCGCGAAACGTTACCCTGAGCCGGCCATGCCAAAGGCCGGCGCCTGGGACAGACGGGTCCATGGCCGACGAACCCCGCCGCCGAACCTATATGGTAAAGTGGCGCACTTTTTCGAGGGGACATTCACTGTGTGGGAATTGGTCAAATCTGGCGGCTGGATGATGTTGCCCATCATCCTGAGCTCCATCGCCGCACTCGGCATCGTTGCCGAACGTTTGTGGACCCTGCGCGCCAGTCGCGTCACCCCCGAGCATCTGCTGGGGCAGGTCTGGAGCTGGATCAAGAACAAGCAGCTGGACAAGGACAAACTCAAGGAACTGCGCGCCAACTCGCCCCTGGGTGAAATCCTCGCCGCCGGCCTGGCCAACTCCAAGCATGGTCGCGAGATCATGAAGGAGTGCATCGAAGAGGCCGCCGCCCGGGTCATCCATGAACTGGAACGCTATATCAACGCCCTCGGCACCATCGCCGCCATGGCGCCGTTGCTCGGTTTGCTGGGGACGGTACTGGGCATGATCGATATTTTCAGCTCGTTCATGGGCTCGGGCATGACCACCAACGCGGCCGTGCTGGCCGGCGGTATCTCCAAGGCCCTGATTACCACGGCGGCGGGCCTGATGGTCGGTATTCCTTCGGTGTTCTTCCATCGTTTCCTGCAGCGGCGCATCGATGAACTGGTGGTCGGTATGGAGCAGGAAGCCATCAAGCTGGTGGAAGTGGTGCAGGGCGACCGTGATGTGGACCTGGTTGGGGGCAAAGCGTGAAATTTCGCCGCAAGCAACGGGAAAATGTCGACATCAACCTCGCGTCGTTGATCGACGTGGTGTTTATCCTGCTGCTGTTTTTTGTCGTCACCACCACCTTCACCCGGCAGACCGAACTGCGCGTCGACCTGCCGGAAGCCGTGAGTGGTTCGCCGGCCGAAGACCAGGAAGTCAAGCAACTGGACATCGCCATCAGCGCCGACGGCGCGTTTTCGGTGAATAACCAGGTGCTCGAGAAAAACGACCTCGCCAGCCTCATGGCGGCCCTGGAGAAAGAGTCCGGCGGCGATACCAAGATGCCGTTGTCCATCAGTGCCGATGGCAAGACCCAGCACCAGGCCGTGATCACTGCGATGGACGCTGCCGGCAAGCTCGGTTTCAGCCATCTGCGCATGAGCACTGTCGAGGCGGCGAGCCAACCCTGATGGCCATGTCCGATCGTTTGCTCAAGGCCTGGTACGAGGGCCATCCGGCACTGGCGTTGTTGCGTCCGCTGGAATCGTTGTATCGCCGGGTGGTGCAGCGCAAGCGCGCGCGGTTCCTGGCGGGAGAGGGCGAGATCTATCAATCGCCGGTGCCGGTGGTGGTGGTCGGTAATATCACCGTGGGCGGCACCGGCAAGACGCCGTTGATCCTGTGGTTGATCGAACACTGTCGGCGCAGTGGCCTGCGGGTGGGTGTGGTCAGTCGCGGGTATGGCGCCAAGCCGCCGCAGTTGCCATGGCGCGTCGAGGCGAGCCACAGCGCCACGGTGGCGGGCGACGAGCCTTTGCTGATCGTGCAGCGCTGCGGCGTGCCGCTGATGATCGATCCCGACCGCAGTCGTGCGGTGCAGGCCTTGTTTGCCAGCGAGACCCTCGACCTGATCCTCTCCGACGACGGGCTGCAACACTACCGCCTGGCCCGTGACCTGGAACTGGTGCTGATCGACGCCGCCCGGGGCCTGGGCAATCGCCGTTGCCTGCCGGCGGGGCCGTTGCGCGAACCGGTTGAGCGTTTGCACAGTGTGGATGCACTGCTCTACAACGGTGCTGGCTCGGATCGCGACGACGGCTTTGGATTTCGCCTGCAACCTACCGCATTGGTCAACCTGCACAGCGGCGAGCGCCAGTCGCTGGCGTATTTTCCTGAGGGGCAGCAGGTACATGCGGTTGCCGGTATCGGCAACCCGCAACGTTTCTTCAACACCCTCGAAACGCTACACTGGCAGCCGATTCCCCATGCTTTCGCCGACCATGCGCCCTACAGTGCCGAGGTCTTGAGTTTTACCCCGTCATTGCCACTGGTCATGACCGAGAAGGACGCGGTGAAGTGCCGCGCCTTTGCCCAGCCCGACTGGTGGTACCTTGCGGTGGATGCGGTGCCGTCGCCGGCGTTCGTCGCCTGGTTCGACACGCAGCTGATGCGCCTGCTGCCCGCCCGTCTTTTGCCTTAAACGCTTTTTTCCAGGAAACACTCATGGACACCAAACTGCTCGACATCCTCGCTTGCCCGATCTGCAAAGGCCCGCTCAAGCTCAGCGCCGATAAAACCGAGCTGATCAGCAAGGGCGCCGGCCTGGCGTACCCGATCCGTGATGGCATCCCGGTAATGCTGGAAAGCGAAGCCCGCACCCTGACCACCGACGAGCGCCTGGATAAATGACCACAGCCTTTACCGTTGTCATTCCTTCCCGCTACGCCTCGACACGCCTGCCGGGCAAGCCGCTGCAACTGATCGGCAGCAAGCCGATGATCCAGCTGGTGTGGGAGCAGGCCTGCAAAAGCAGCGCTGAGCGTGTCGTGGTGGCCACTGATGACCCGCGCATCATCGAAGCCTGCAAAGGGTTCGGCGCCGAAGCGGTGCTGACCCGTGAAGATCACAACTCCGGCACCGATCGCCTGGCCGAAGTGGCCACGCAGTTGGGCCTGGCGCCAGACGCCATCGTGGTCAATGTGCAAGGCGACGAGCCGTTGATCCCGCCGGGCGTGATCGACCAGGTGGCCGCCAACCTGGCCGCCCACGGTGAAGCGCGTATGGCGACCCTGGCTGAGCCGATTGAAGACATCGACACCCTGTTCAACCCGAACGTGGTCAAGGTGGTCAGTGATGTCAACGGCCTGGCGCTGACCTTCAGCCGTTCGACCTTGCCCTGGGCGCGCGACGCCTTCGCCAGGAACCCTGACCTGCTGCCGGAAGGCGTGCCGTATCGTCGCCATATAGGTATCTACGCCTATCGTGCGGGGTTTCTGCATGACTTCGTCAGCTGGGGGCCGTGCTGGTTGGAAAATACCGAATCCCTGGAGCAACTCCGAGCCCTTTGGCACGGCGTACGCATCCACGTGGGCGATGCTCTGGAAGCACCGCCTGCGGGTGTCGATACCCCGGAAGACCTTGAGCGCGTCCGTCGCCTGCTGGGGGCCTGATGGAGGTTCTGTTTGTCTGCCTGGGCAATATCTGCCGCTCGCCCACCGCTGAGGGCGTACTGCGCCATAAATTGCGCGAAGCCGGGTTGGCGGGGCAGGTCGACGTAGCGTCCGCCGGCACCGGCGAGTGGCATGTCGGCAACCCGCCGGACCAGCGCAGCCAACGTGCGGCGCTGGTGCGCGGCTACGATTTGTCGGCCCAGAGGGCCCGGCAGGTCTCCCGCGCCGACTTTGCGCGCTACGACCTGATCCTGGCCATGGACCACAGCAACCTGCGCAACCTCAAGGCCATGCAGCCCGGCCAGGGCAAGGCGGAGTTGGACCTGTTCCTGCGGCGCTATGAGGCTGAAGTGGACGAGGTGCCGGATCCCTACTACGAAGGCGAACAAGGCTTCGAGTGGGTCCTGGACCTGATCGAGCGGGCGTGTGATTTACTGGTGATCGAATTGAAGGGGCGGTTATGACCTTGCAAGTGCGGGCGCAGGTGTCGCTCAAGCCATTCAACAGCTTTGGCATTGATGTGCGTGCCCGACTGTTCGCCGAGGCCCGCAGTGACGCCGATGTGCGCGAGGCACTGGCCTATGCGTCGACCCAGGCGTTGCCCTTGCTGGTGATCGGCGGTGGCAGCAACTTGCTGCTGACCCAGGACATTCCTGCCCTGGTGTTGCGCATGGCCACCCAGGGTATTCGCGTGCTGCAGGATGATGGCGTGCAGGTGGTGGTCGAAGCCGAAGCAGGCGAGGCCTGGCACCCGTTTGTGCTGTGGACCCTGGAGCAGGGCTTCTGTGGTCTGGAAAACCTCAGCCTGATCCCCGGCACCGTCGGTGCCGCCCCCATGCAGAACATCGGTGCCTACGGTGTGGAGATCAAGGACGTCTTTGCCGGCTTGACCGCCCTCGATCGCCAGACGGGCGAGTTGCGCGATTTCAGCCTGGAAGAATGCAACTTTGCCTACCGCGACAGCCTGTTCAAGCACGAAACCGGGCGCTGGTTGATCCTGCGGGTACGCTTTGCCCTGAGCCGCGCCAGCCACCTCAAGCTCGACTACGGCCCAGTGCAGCAGCGCCTGGCAGGGCAGGGGATCACCGAGGCGACACCGAGCGATGTCAGTCGCGCGATTTGCAGCATCCGTAGCGAAAAATTGCCCGACCCGGCAGTGCTTGGCAATGCCGGCAGCTTCTTCAAGAACCCGTTGGTGTCCAAAGCCCTGGCTGAAGAGTTACAGGCACAGTATCCGGACCTGGTGGCTTACCCACAGGCGGATGGGCAGATGAAGCTGGCCGCTGGCTGGCTGATCGACAAGGCCGGCTGGAAGGGCTTTCGTGACGGCGATGCCGGCGTGCATGCCCTGCAGGCGCTGGTGCTGGTCAACTATGGCGGCGCCACAGGGCACGATATTGCCAACTTGGCCCAGCGTATCCAGCGCGACATCGCCCAGCGTTTCAAGGTCGAGCTGGAAATGGAACCCAACCAGTACTGATACCCCGAAAACAAAAATGCCCCGCATCTTTCGATACGGGGCATTTTTTATGCAGCGAGTAAATCAGTCGTCGCGGCTCATGATGCCGAAGATCTGCAACAGGCTGATAAACAGGTTGTAGATCGACACATACAGGCTGACGGTCGCCATGATGTAGTTGCGTTCACCGCCGTGGATGATGGCGCTGGTCTGGAACAGGATGCACACGGAGGAGAACAGCACAAAACCCGCGCTGATCGCCAGTTGCAGGCCGCTGATCTGGAAGAACATGCCCGCCACCACCGCCGCCAGCAACACGAAGAAGCCCGCGGTGATGAAGCCACCCAGGAAGCTCATGTCCTTGCGGGTGACCAGCACGTAGGCCGACAGACCACCAAACACCAGGGCGGTCATGGCAAACGCCGAGCTGACCACTTCCGCACCACCGGCCATGCCGAGGTAACGGTTGAGGATCGGGCCGAGGATAAAGCCCATGAAACCGGTCAAGGCAAACGCCGACACCAGGCCCCAGGCCGAGTCACGCAGCTTGTTGGTCAGGAAGAACAGGCCATAGAAACCGATCAGTACGACAAAGATATTCGGGTAGCCGACGTGCATCTGCTGGGCCACGAACGCCATTAAGCCGCTGAATGCGAGGGTAAGGGCGAGCAGGCCATAGGTGTTGCGCAACACGCGGCTGACTTCAAGCTGCTCAGCCTGCGCGTTACCATTCACTGCGTAATTCTGTTCGCGCATGGCGACACTCCTTCGGTTTTGAAACGTTCAGTCGCAAAGATCATAACAGACGCTCTGTAACAAGCGATGGCGAGAGTTTGACAGTGTGTTTCATTCGGGTATTATGGCGCCCGCTGAGACAGGATGGGCTACCCTAATCCTGTGATGCACAAGGGAAATTGGCAGAGTGGTTGAATGCACCGGTCTTGAAAACCGGCGAACGTTAATAGCGTTCCCAGGGTTCGAATCCCTGGTTTCCCGCCAAGATTCACACGAAAGCCCCGCGATTGCGGGGCTTTTGTGTTTAAGGGGTTTGGGTGGAGCGCTACGGTTTTTGAGGGGCGTTCCGAAACTTTCGGGTAGGCGTTCCGAAACTTTGCCTATTTTGATGGTTTAGCAGTGGCGCCAATCCTCCTGTAAACTCGCTTTGTGATCTCCTGCTTACTGTGTCCCAGTAGCAGGCTTGCGTCTCCAATATCGATGATTTCCGATGCTGCTTTCGGTCGGATGTCGCGAAACTGAAAACCGCCAATCTTCGCGGCGAGAAGCGGATCGCCCTCTTCGATTGCTTTGGCACAAGCTTTCTCCCGCGCCTTGTCCCAGCGCAAGCGCAGCATTCCCTTCGTCATTCGCTTTCCGTGCCTGTTTATCAGCAGGTACTTCGAGACGTGGCCGGCATTCCTCTCCGTAATTTCCCGAATCAACCTGCCCAAGCTGTTTTCTCCCTCCTCTGTGTACATCAGGATCCTAAGCTTAAGCCCTGTCTTGCCTTGCGTGACCAAGAAGTAATCGCCCTCAATGTCGTCCCTGCGCATGATGATCACGTCTGCTGGCCGCTGGCCTGACGGCCTGCTGAAAAAGTTAGAGACCAACCTCAGAACCCTCAAGGATCAGGGTGTGGAGGTTGGTAAGTTGCGCAACGAGTACCAGAAACTGGGGCAGGTGGCCCGTGGGGCTGAGCTTAAGGCGCTCGGCCACATTCAAATCAAGCAGGGTAAGGACGGGCTGAAAAGTTCGCTCGGCCAGGCGACGGCGCTGTCAGCGGCGGTCGCTATCCCCACCAAGATATCAGGCGACTATCAGGCGCAAATGCGCCAGATGTCGCTGTGGGCGCACACAGCCGGCACAGATGACGAAGGCAAGATGACTGCGATGGTCTCGACCATTGCGGACGACAAGGGCATGAGCCGTCAACTGCTCGCCAAGGCGGTTGGTGGCCTGATCGAAAAGGGTGTTGATTGGCAGGAAGCCAGTGCCTATGCCGGCCAGATTGCCGATCTGATCGATGGGCAGGGCATGGAAGCCGAAACCATTGCCACCTTGATCAACTCGTTCAAGGAGGCTGGGGTTAAGAAAGAGGACATGGCCGGCATGCTGGGCCAGGTCGCTGCAGCGGGGGATATCGGCGCCTTCGGTCCCAAGGACATGGCTCGGTATCTGCCGTCCATGCTCGGTAACATCAAGCGCCTGGGCATGGAAGGCCCGGAGGCGGTGCGCTTTCTGGGGGCCAGCTTGCAGTCGCAATATTCGCAAACGCAGGACTCTGCGGCCGCTGCGACCAACATGAACAACCTGTTGAACGCGGTGATCAGCAGTACCAGCCAGGAGCGCTTTGCCAAGGAAGGTTACGACCTGGCCGGCTCGATCCTGGCCGCGACGAAAAGCGGCAAGGCAGCCAACCCGGTTGACGCTTTCATCATGCTCAGTCAGGAAATGATCAAGCGTCAGGATCCGGCGAAGGCCAAAAAGATAGAGGCCCTCAAGGCCAAGATCAAGGCGGCAGCGGACGGCAGCGCCGAGGAACAGCAGGCCATGGTGGCCCTGACTGAAGCCGCTGGCCTAGCCAACATCGTCAGCGATCAGAGCGCCAGTGCGGGTTTGCTCGCGCAGATCAAATACGGCGACAAGATCAAGGCCGATATGGTCACGATCGAGAAAACCGACGGCAAGACCAAGATCGAGTCGGACGCCGCCAAGGCCCGCGAAACGTCCAACCGCAGATGGGCGGAGGCCACGGCGGGCATGGAAGCCTCCATGATTAGCCTGGGAGATGGTTTGCGGCCTTTGACCGATAAGGTCGCGGATGGCCTGGGGAAGGTTGGCTATGCGCTGGCTGACCTGGCCAACAAGTACCAACCAGTTACGGCGGTGATCGCTGCGGTTGCTGCAGGCGCAGTCACGTTGGGCGCCGCGCTGAGTGCGCTGAAGATCGGCAAGGGCCTGCTGAACGTCGGCCGTGGTTCGCTGATGGGTAACCCGAACATCCCGCAAAAGGTGATTGTCACCAATCTGCCTGCAGGTGGCTTGGGCGGCCTGGATGGTGGGGTAGACGGCGGCGGCAAAGGTAGGAGGGGCGGTAAGGCGGGTGGTCGCGGGTTGGGCTTACCCAAGGGCGCCAAGCTGCCTGCGGCCCTGGCGGTCATTGAGGCTGGCTACAAGATCAAAGATACCTACGACAACGCCACAACCCGCGATGAAAAGGCCAAAGGCTATGGCGAGGCCGCAGGGGGCTTGGCAGGCACACTTGCCGGCGCTGCGGCGGGTGCGGCGATTGGCTCGGCGGTGCCGATAATCGGCACGGTGGTCGGTGGGTTGCTGGGTGCCTACCTGGGCAGCCTGGGTGGCGACGCTCTGGGCGGATATTTGGGTAAGTCCTTCTTAGGCGGCGACGATGGGCTGAAGAAGATGCCCGATGCTGGTCCGTTGATGATGGTCAACGCCGGCAAAGACATTCCGCCTGTGATGGCTGATATCGCGACTTCTTTCGCGCCTAAAGGTGATGGCTCTCTGCTGATGCCTGGCGCCGTCAAGACGCCGGGGCCTGTGGGTGGTGACGTCGTTCGTTCGCTGGCTTCGCCGCCGGCATCGAGCACACCCGCTGGGGTTTCGCTGATGGCGGTACCGCCAAAACCGCCGGCGCCGAAGATCGAGCAGAAGGTTGATATCAGCGCGCCTATTCAGGTGACAGTGCAGGGGGATGTTAAGGATCCGGCGCAGCTCGCCCGTGAATTGCAGCCTTACATCGCGCAGCAACAGCGCGAAATCACACAGCAGCTGGAGAGCCGCAAGCTCTACGACGAAGCGCATCTTTGACCTGGGGGATTTATGGGCTATATGGAGCAGCTGCAATCAAGCGTGAAGTCCCTGGCGGCGGCGGGTGAGACTGGTCGCGGTAGCCTGGATGGGATGATCGCGCCGGTAGACGGGGCGATCAGTGAACTCAGCGGCGCGGCCTCGGAGTTGGAAGGTATTCCGTTTGTGGGGCCGGCCGTTGGCGAAAAGCTTCAGCGCGTTATGCGTGGTGTGACGGCGGCCCAGGCGAAGGTTGGCCAGGTGGTGTCGGTGTACAGCGCAGCCACCCGGGCGGCGTCTCAGATTGATGAGCGCTTGGGTGCGCTGAAGGAACAGGCGGGGCGGGCGGCGACGGCGATCAACAACATCGCCGGCAAGGTCAGCCCCTCGCTGTCGGGCATTCTCCCGACTGGGGCCTTTGCTGCTGATGCCACACCGGCGCCGGAGGCGGTGAAACCCTTCCCGCACCTGATGATCATGCAGCCGCGTGATCCGAAACAGCAGCCGTACTTCTTCAACCTGGACACGGCGGCCTTCGATGAATTGCGGCGCTCGACAGCTTTCCGCTGGGCCTCTCAGGAGCGCCTGACGCGTCGACCAGCCCAGCAAGCTATCGGTATGGGTGACGAAAAGCTGACGTTGAAGGGCGCCATCTTCCCGGGCTTCAGGGGCGGCATCAAGCAACTGGACACCCTGCGAACCCTGGGGGGCAAGTTGCAGCCCATGACGCTGACCACCGGCTACGGCGACGTGTTGGGCACTTGGTGCATGACAAGTGTCGAGGAAGAACAAAGCGCGCTGCTGGGCGGCGGCATCCCGCGTAAGCAAGGCTTTACCCTGGAGTTTGTACGCTATGGCGACGACATGCAGAACGTCTGACGGTGATCTGTTGGATACCATCTGTCACAACTACTACGGCCATCTGAGCGGCACGGTGGAGGCCGTGCTCGATGCCAATCAGGGGCTGGCCGATGAGGTTCAGCCGTACCGAGCTGGTGTGGTGATTGTCCTGCCGGACATGCCGGCACCCACTGAAGAACTTGTAATGCTTTGGGATTAGCCAGGCCTGGCTATCCTTTTCTTCCGTTATGCGTAACGGCCGCCAACATTCCCCCGCGTTGGCGGGGTAACTGGGTGAACCATGACCCCTCGCTTTCGCGTCGTTGCAGACGGTAAAGACATTACCGCGCTGATCAATGACCGTCTGTTATTGCTGAAAACCACTGACAAGCCTGGCATGGAGTCGGACGACTTTGAGCTGCGCATCGATGACCGCGACAGCGCCGTGGCGTTGCCCAAGCGCGGCGCCGGCATTGAGATCTACCTGGGCTATGCCGAAACGTCCATGGTGCGGCTGGGCCGTTACATGGTGGATGAGGTCGAAATATCCGGCCCGCCCAACACCATCGTCGTGCGCGGCAAGGCCGGCGACATGCGCGGTACCGGAAAGACGGTGCGCAGCGGTAGCTGGGAAGATGTGCCGCTGTCCAAGATCGTGGCCGACGTGGCTGCCCGCAACGGCTGGACGCCGGTGTGCAACGTCTCCACGAACGTGCCCCGGGCTGACCAGCTCAGCGAGTCGGATTTCAACTTCATCACCCGCATTGCCAAGCAGCACGACTGCACGGCTAAGGTGGCCGATGGGAAGTTGATTGTCATGACCCGCGACGGCGGCACCAGTGCGAGCGGCAAGACCTTCGGCGCCGTTACCATCACGCCCGCTGATGTCAGTCGGTGGCAATTCCGCTTAGGCGATCGCAACACGCACAAGGCGGTGGCCACCAAGCACCAGGACAAGAAAAGCGGTGAGCTGAAGCTGATCAGCTTGGACAACACGGATGCCCCCGACGGGCTCCCGGCGGTGCATACAGACCGTCATATTTACCCCAACAAGACCGCAGCTGAACAGGCAGCCAAGGCCCGTCTGACAGCCTTCAATCGGTCCTCAGCGAGTGTGCGCCTCGAGATGCCTGGCCGTACCGACCTGTTTGCCGAGCGGTCGGTAAACGCTACCGGCTTCAAAACCGGAATCGATGGTGAGTACCTGGTCGACTCGGTGGAGCAGGTATTCACTCAGGCCGGCTGGTCCACCACCGTTGAGTGCAATGGCGGTAAGAAAGGCAAGGCCAAAGCCAAAAGCAAGAAAACGAAAAAAACCAAGGAGGTGAAAGTCCTGGAGCTGTAACTGGCTGAACCCATATCACCATTCGCCGCCATCGAGTGGCATTTTTTTGCCTGGGAAAAAGCGATGTCCATCACTGAGCTGCAACTTCAAAGCATCATGCCCAACGCCCGCCGCAAAGCAGGCGTTTTTGTATCCGCGCTGAACGCGGCCATGACTAACCGCAAGATCGACACACCGAAGCGTCAGGCGGCATTCCTGGCCCAGGTCGGCCATGAGTCCGGCCAACTGCAATACGTGCGTGAATTGGGGAGCGATCAATACCTCAGCAAGTACGACACCGGGCCTCTGGCTGTCAAGCTTGGGAACACGCCTGCAGCTGACGGTGACGGCCAACGTTATCGCGGCCGTGGGTTGATCCAGATTACCGGTCACGACAACTATTTGCGCTGCAGCCTGGCGCTGTTTGGTGATGAACGTTTGCTGCGCACGCCTGCGCTGCTCGAGCTGCCGCAATGGGCGGCGGAGTCGGCAGCGTGGTTCTGGTCGGTGAACGGGTTGAACGCACTCGCGGATCAAGATCAGTTCAACACCATCACCCGCCGGATCAATGGCGGGCTCAACGGCCTGGAAGATCGGCTGCAGTTGTGGGGCAGGGCGAGGGCGGTGTTATGCGTCTCTTCGACCTAATCCCCCCGCAATACCGGCTCGTGGCGGTTAGCATGTTGCTGGTGATGTTGGCGGTCGGATCTGCTGCCTTGGCATGGACCGCTCAAGATTGGCGTTACGGCCAGCGGTTGGAGCGCCAGGCCCGGCTGCAGGCGGACACCCTTAGCGAGTTATCCCAAGCGTCTGCCGCCCTACAGCGGACCGAGCAAGAAAAGCGCCTGGCTCTGGAGCAGCGCCTGCAGAACAAAGACAAAATCCACCACAAGGAATTGACCGATGAGCAAACCAAGCAAGCTCGTCTGCGTGATCGCTTGGCTACTGCTGATCTGCGGTTGTCAGTCGTACTCGCCGCCACTGACGCCAACAGCAGCTGTTCAGTGCCAACCTCCACCCCCACCGGCCGCGTGGTTCATGGCGCCACTAGAGTCCAACTTGACACAGCGCATGCTCAACGAATTATCGGAATCACCGATGCCGGCGACCGAGGATTGATCGCTCTGCGGGCCTGTCAGGCCTACGCAAAAGAAGTTAATACACCGAAGTAAAAGGAGCGGCCGGGCAGGATGCGTCAACATCCTACCCAGCGGCCTTCCTCGCAGATCGTCCCTTCAAGTCAAGCCAAGGCTCCTGCCTCGTTCAAAAAGAGGAGCGAGCCTATATTTGTTTATCCATACAGTAATGGTCTTGCTTTTTATGCCACACCCATCGTCCCTTGCATGGGCGGCAAATGGTGCCTGGCCCAAAGTCTTCTCCCTCTCTTCCTAACCGGAATTCGACTCTCAGAATTTTGCTTTATCGCGTGTGCAATGGCCGTTCTTGATTCATTCGTCAAGCCAACATCACGCTCGTTGCGGCGGCAACCGCGATACCCACGGCGATACCGGCAGCAATTTCCATTCGGGTGTGCCCCATACGTTCGCGCAGCGCCTGATGGTCAGAGGTGTCGGCTGTCAACTTGTTGATGGCCACCGCATGTTTGCCTACCTCCCGACGCAGACTGCTTGCGTCCAGCATCACGATAAATGCCAGTGTTATGGCGACACCGAAGGCGGGGTGTCCGATACCCTCCTTGAGGGCAATGAGCGTGGCCATGCTGCTGACGATCGCACTGTGGTTGCTGGGCAAGCCACCGTAGCCGATTAGGCCAAACGCCAACTGCCTTGCTTTAATGCTGTTGATGATGAACTTTGAAACTCCGGCGACGAGCCAAGCCAGAAATGGGGTGAGGGCGTAAGAGACGTCCATGATCAACCCTGTACCGGCCACAATGCCCAACCGCAGGCAGCTACCCACAGCACCACAGTAAGCAACAGCTGCCAGTCAGCAAGCAGTGCATCTGTGGGCGACTCACCGCCATCAAGGACCTCCACCACGAACCAGTAACGGAATAGGCCAAACAGGACCAGTGGAACCGTGATGACCAACTCGGGCTTGGCAGACATCACGAACATGCTGTAAAAGAGCAGAGCGCCCGTTGCCGACATCTCTGCATAGCGATCCACCAGTGACACGGAGTACTTCTCGAGCACCTTGCGGCCCCCTGCGCCATTTTGGCTTATCTCCTGACGTCGCTTGACTGCGGCTAGGTAGAGCGCAAGGCACAGAGTCGTAATGAACATCCAGGATGAAACGGGCACATCCAGCGCCGTGGCGCCTGCGTAGACGCGCAGAACAAAACCGATTGCTATTGTGAAGATGTCGACCACAGGCTGGTGCTTGAGCACGAACGTGTATGCTAGGTTCAAAACCAAGTAGGCAGTGATGACCATCATCACCTTCGGGGTGACGAACCAACCCCATACCAGCGCGGTGTAGAGAGCTGCGAGCAGGATCAGGGCAGTGGGGGCCGAGACGATCCCAGCTGCGAGAGGGCGGGTCTTGGACTTCTTGGGGTGGCGACGGTCACTTTTGATGTCGTGCATGTCGTTGATGATGTAGGTCGCCGACGATGCGATGCAGAACAGTAGCAGAGCCAATAAGGTGTGGGTGACGGGGCCTTCATACAGGAACGATCCAGAGAACAACAGTGGAGCCAGAACAAAACCGTTCTTTACCCACTGCTTTGGCCGCATCAGCTTTATTAATCCCAGCGTCTTCGCTAGAGGTGAGCGGGCTATTACGGTATCATGCATTATTTTTGAATCTCGGCGATATAAATTATATGTTTGCTTCAACTAAGCTGGCGTTTTACTATGCGATTTTCGCACTAATTGCAACGGCAGCGAATATCGGCGCTCAGGATTTTGTCATTCGTAACTATAGTGGCGCCTTCGATATTCTGGCGTCTGTAGTGGTGGGTACTGGGGTGGGGCTTGTCGTCAAGTACGTCCTCGACAAGCGCTATATCTTTCGCTTCCGGGCGCGTAACGTCGCCCATGATACCCACACTTTCGTCCTCTACTCTATCATGGGTCTGGCAACGACCGTGATCTTCTGGGGCTTCGAGTTTGGCTTCAATCACATATTCGAGACCAAGGGAATGCGCTACCTCGGCGGCGTTATTGGTCTTACTATCGGGTACTTAACCAAGTACCACCTCGACAAACGTTATGTCTTCCGCTCAGAACCCGTATGAAGCCTATTACTTCCTGGGGACGTTTGAGCGCCGATCCTCACCATGTCGTCGGTCTGAATGATCCTTCAACGGTCAAGGCGCTTATTTGCGCCGGACCTTATCCGGGTCTGGCGCATGGTATGGGGCGTAGCTACGGTGACTCCTGCCTGAATCCAGAAGCTACTCTCTGGGTCACAACTGGGCTCGACCATTTCATTGCTTTCGACGACAGCACTGGCCGCCTGGTGTGTGAGACCGGGGTGCTGCTGCGCGACATCCAGCGACTAGTCATTCCTCGCGGTTGGATTCTCCCGGTAACGCCGGGTACCCAGTTGGTAACAGTTGGTGGCGCGATCGCCAACGATGTGCACGGCAAGAACCATCATGTATTAGGTTCTTTCGGTGATCAAGTCCAGAGCCTTACCCTCGTCCGTACCGATGGAGAGTCCATCCAGTGTGGCCCAAATGAGCGGCCGGATTGGTTTGCCGCCACTGTCGGTGGCCTGGGCCTGACAGGTGTTATTACGCAGGCCGAGATCCAGTTGTGCCGTGTGGCTGGGCCATGGCTAGACACCGAGACTGTTCCCTATGCGAACCTGAACGAGTTCTTCCAGCTTGCGGATGATTCCGAGCTCAATTGGGAGCACACGGTGTCCTGGATTGACTGCATCACAGAGGGGGGAGGGCGCGGCTTGTTCATGCGTGGCAATCCGATCGATATAGGAGATCGTCCGGTACCTCAAGGGCGTAAGCTGACCATGCCGCTGGTGCCGCCTATTTCCTTGGTCAATCGACTATCGTTACGCCCGTTCAACATGGCCTACTACCACCTCAAGAAATGCAGGGCAGGACGCGCCATCACGCACTACGAGCCGTTTTTTTACCCCCTCGACAACCTGCTCGAGTGGAACCGGATGTACGGACCTAAAGGCTTCTTTCAGTACCAAAGTGTGGTGCCACGAGAAGTTGGGCAAGATGCCGTTCATGCCATGCTCAAAGAAATTTCCCGGTCGGGGGACGGCTCATTTCTTGCTGTCCTGAAGACCTTTGGCAACCGCCAGCCGTTGGGGATGCTGAGCTTTCCGCAACCGGGAGTGACGTTGGCGCTTGATTTCCCGAATCATGGAGATCGTACGCACAAGCTCTTTGATCGCCTGGATGCAATCGTGCGTGATGCCAATGGTCGCCTTTATCTGGCCAAGGATGCTCGAATGCCCAGAGAACTCTTCGAGGCAGGCTATCCGCGCCTGGCCGAATTCATGAAATACCGCGACCCGGGCATCAGCTCAGGGCTCTCACGCCGTTTGATGGGAAGCTGAATGAACAATAAGCAGGGAATCGTCATTATCGGCGCCACCTCGGCTATTGCCGAGCACTGTGCAAGGCTCTGGCTGGAAAAGCAGCCGGCTGATCTGACTTTGGTGGGGCGCGATGCGCCGCGTATCAAGCGGATTGCAACAGACCTCAAGGTACGTAGCCCTGAATCAGAGATTCGGGGCGTCCAAGCTGAGTTCCTGAATCCTGAAGCCATAAGCGTCACAGTCGGGAACATCGTCAAATCAGGTCGCGTAGATATCGTCCTGATTGCGCACGGATTGCTGCCTGAGCAGAGCGAGTGTCAGAACAACCTTCAGTCTTGCCGCGATGCGCTCGAGATCAATGGTATATCTCCCGTCCTCTATGCCGAAGCCTTTGCCAAAGAAATGGAAAAAACCAACCACGGCACCATTGCCCTGATCGGCTCCGTTGCGGGCGACCGGGGGCGCAAGTCCAATTATGTGTACGGGGCAGCCAAAGGGCTAGTTGCTCGCTACGTCCAAGGCTTGCAGCACCGTTTCGCGGGCACAGGGGTCAAGGTGGTACTGATCAAGCCTGGCCCTACTGATACCCCGATGACGGCTCACCTCAAGAGTAAGGGGGCCAAGTTAGCGTCTGTTGAAAGTGTGGCGAAGCAGATTATCGCGGGAATAGAAGCTGGCAAGCCTGTCATCTATGCTCCCGGAAAGTGGCGGCTAATTATGATGATTATTAGTCACCTACCAGCGGTCATTTTCAATAAAATAAATATTTGAAGTGGTTGTTATATTAACTTTGCAAGTCAGAGATAATAGCCCGTCATAGCATCTATAAGCAGTAGTTTAGTGGTTTTCTAAAAAAGCACTTCAGTTTATTTGAAGAAATACTTAGGGCAGTTGTCGCTGAAGAGCTAAAAATACAGGAATTTATATAATGTTTGCGATGGGCATGAAGGGGGCAATAAAAAATAGAGTGTGCCAGTCTCTATTTTTAGCTCTAATAGCAATTGCTATAACGTTCGTTTTGGGGAAGCCTCCAAGCTTGTTTATAGTTGGCTCAGACAAAGATCAAAGCAAGATTGAGAGGGTAGTCAGCGCGCCCCTTCATTTGGATGACGATGTCATGATATCTCTTAGGTCAGGATATATGATTCGGGAGGTAGGGATTCCCGTATATAATCGAAGTGATAAAGCGCAGCCGTCAACATCATACGTTGCGCCCTATGTGTATGCAGGTTTGACAAGTTTTTTTAGCGGAAACTTGGCGACTTTAATATATGTCGCTCTCGGACTGGCGGCAGTATTTTTCACTTTTTTAATCGTGTTTATATATTCATCTAGTCTGATTAACGCTAGTTTAATGGTTTTTCTTTTGGCCTTGAGTTCAACCAATCTTGAGTTTGCGTTAAATGGTTGGGATCATTTGTTTCAAGCTCTGTTTTTATGTTTTGCATTGGTTTCTGCCTTAAAGAAGCGTCAGACAAATTTATCTCTTCTTCTACTTTCGGTTGTTTTGTCTATAGGGGCTCTTTATAGGCCTGATGGGATACTGATCGCTATTGGTATTCTTTTGGCGGCAATACCAGTTGGTGAAAATAAAAAAATCAACTTAAGTAAGGCACTATTCTTAATAATTCCTTTTATTTTTGTTGTTGGGGGGGTTGCTTTTCTAAATTATAAATATTTCGGGTATATTACGCCGACAACTGCTAGGCTCAAACTTGGTGCCAGTCCTGGCCTGTTTTATTCGTTTAAATACTTTTTTGTTAATGGGGTTTTAAGTTTTTCTTCAATAACATTTATATTTATAGTTTCGGCTCTATTATTCTTGATGCGCAAAGCTATTTCCTTTGATCGTAGAACATGTATAGTGATATCTTCCGTTGCTCTAACGGTTCTTGCTGTATTTGTTAATAGTGATGTTTTTCCTGGGGCTAGATTGTATTGGGTTTCCGCAACTGTCTTGGCGACATTATTCGCAATGTTGAGTCCTGGAATATTTTATTTTAATTTAAAAAGCTTAATTGTTTTGGAAGAGAAAACTCCATATCAGAAGCATATTAAAAATGTGCTTGGTTTGATTTTTACGTTGTTTTTTGTTTTGGTTATAGTGAGAGGTGCGGTAAATTCTCTTTATGATAATGTTGAAAAAGGTGCGATAACATCTAAGAATTTTTATGATAGCTATACTGGTCAGCAATACCTGATAACAAAATGGATTAAGGCCAACCTATCTCCTTCTGATGGCGCAATTGGTTTCTACTGGCTTGGTGTTGCGTATCACCTTCCGGAATTTGAAGCTGCTGATTTTCTAGGCAAGGCTGATGAAGCAATTGCACAAACTCCAGTTAAGTGGGGGCCTCCCGGGCATAACAAGTGGGATGAAGAGCTCACTTTAAAAAAATGGAATCCACAGGTGATCATTCCCCCAGGAAATACAGATCCATCGAGGGAGGGAATGACCGAATATGCCAAAAAAGCAATGCATGATCGCGTACCATATGCTTTTGCTCCTAGCTTGATGCTCAATAAGTCTATCAACGAAAATTATCTTTATTGTTATCTAAATAATGTAGATCTTCCGTATAAAGATACATGGGGTTTCTTGATTAGAAAGGATATATATCTTAAACAGCGCAACACAATTATCTGTCATGATATATGAAGTAATTTTTGTGCAAGGAGAGGTATATATTGTTCTCCTGTGAGCAATAATTACAAGTGGCACTGCTCATGCAAAACTACAAGACTTCACACATGAACATCTCGGTATGTTCATGTGTGATATTAATGTGTATGAGCTTTCAAGCTCGATAGAACTAATGCTGTGAGGATTCTGTTTAAGGGCAGGAAATCATTTAAGAGTGCTTTTCTGCGCTGTGATGGTTGCTGACGGGGGTAAACCCACTGATGCTTGCTTAGAAACTGCTAAGGTAGAAGTAGCCTAACGCCTTGCAAGCAAGGTCTGCGGGTAGTTTGGGGAGCGCTACGTTCAATCCATGATCGGAGCTAGGGATAGGTTGAACCCGAGCTGTATCCATGGGGCAAAAATGGGGCAAACCGTACGCCAATCTATGCCATTTATGCAATCATATGCGAACGGGCGGTAGGGCCAGCAACCACGAGCTTATCCGTTAAAACCGCCCCCATACCCCTACGCAGTCGGGGTGTGCGATTGCGACGACCGAAAGGCTGCTTTTCGGTCTCACGTCCCCCTTGACGAATGTTGGTAATCGACAATTAGCGGTCACGCTCTTTGATCTCATGCTCATTGCAAACACGATCACAGATATGTCCTCTGAAGCGGTTTGTGGCGTTGCCCGATACGTTGGCTACTCGGTGAACGCTGCGCTGTTATCAGTCAAGACGGTATGGATTGGGTATGGAAAGGCCTCAATCACTTGGCGTAAAAACGCGGTACCGTTGTGCTTAGTCGCGGCATCGAAAAACGTGACATAGGTGAATTTCGTCACCCGGGCGATAGGTACTAACACGTGTTTTTTGCTGCTTTCCAGACGTAGCTCCGAGCTGTCGATGTGCAGATAGTCCATCTCATTCGGCACGAACTTGCCGCGTTTGGTCGCGTTGGTGCTTTTGGGGATTTGGCTGATCCCGTGACGCACCAGGCAACGATGCAAGGCCCTTCGGCTCAACTGGGTAAAGCGCTGATAAAGATGTCCCTGAATCTCGTCCAAAGGCAGCATCGTCCGCTGGCGGAACTCAACCACCATCGCCTCTTCAGCCGCAGTCAGCTTGGCACTAAGGGTCTGAGCAGGCCCATTCGCGAATCTTGGGTTGTTGACTGCGAGCGCCATTTGGCGATGATTTTTACGTTCAGCCTTTAGCGGGCTGCAAGCTTGCGATTCGACTCTTGCCACACTTGGAGCTCGGCTCGAATTCGCGGCGTTGTTCGGGCTGAGCCATGAAGACTTCCTTCCATTAAGCATCCTCTTGTTCGATGGTTAAGGATGCGCCATGACTCTCCGAGACTGAACACCTAGATCAAAAGGCATTAGGATGCAAATCTAGCAGAAGCCAGCTATAATCTCGCGCTTTGGTACGACTCGCATGATTATTCGAGAGCCTGGTACCAATAAGTCAATACAGCTTAACCAGAATGGTGAATTTAAATTTTAGTGTTTGTTGGCCAGCTTTAAACACTAATCATACGCAAAGGATTGAAAATAACACTGATGTTTAAAGACTTATTAAGGTTAGCAAGACCTTACCAATATAGTAAAAACCTATTTATTTTTATACCTGCATTTTTTGATTTTCAGCTAACAAATGCTAACCTAATGCTTGAAGCCCTAACTGCTTTTGTGGGGTTCTCACTGATAGCGAGTGCTGTTTATATTTTCAATGATTGGATAGATCGCCACGAAGATGCACTGCACCCAGAAAAGAAAAACCGTCCACTTGCTGCTGGTAGAATAAAAACACGCTTAGCTTTTGTTATGTTGGCACTTTTGATGGTCGGGGGCGTCAGTGCAGCTCTTTTGGTGTCGCCAGGTGTTTTCTTTTTGATTTTAACCTATCTAGCTGTAAATTTCGCCTACACCTTAAAACTCAAGCATATAGCCATTATTGATATTGTTATCATTGCCAGCGGGTTTGTTATTCGTTTGTTGGTCGGTGCAGAAGCAACACAAGTTTCCCTTTCGCACTGGATAATCGTTATGACTTTCCTGCTTGCACTTTTTTTATCCCTTGCTAAACGCCGTGATGATGTAATGATTTACCTAAAAACCGACAAAAAAATGCGTAAGGTTATTGATGGCTATAACCTAAAGTTTTTAGATGCCGCAATGGTGATGTCAGCCTCTATTGTTGTGGTTGCTTATATTCTCTGGTCAATCTCTCCCGATGTCGCTGAGCGGCTTAATACCCAGAATATTTATCTTAGCGCCGTTTTCGTTGTGCTCGGGATTATGCGTTATATGCAAATTGCATTTGTGGAGGAAAAAAGCGGAAATCCTTCCAAGGTATTGCTAAAGGATAGGTTTATTCAGTTAACATTATTGGGCTGGGTGAGCGTCTTTGTTTGGTTTATTTACTTGAGTTGAATGCGATGTATAAAAAAGATGCACTTTTCCTATCGCTACTGTTAATTTTACCTTTCTTTTTTTTAGTGTTCTTTGGTCGTTTTGGTTTCGAAGATTCTGATTCAGGCTTTCTTGTAGGAATGGGCTGGCGTATTTTGAATGGTGAGCTTCCTTACAAAGATTTTTATTATGTTCGACCTGTGGCCTCACCACTGATATCAGCTTTCTGGCTTGCCATTTTGCCTGAGTTTGGACAAGTCATCATGATGCGTTTGATAAATTACTACCTGCTACTGCTCCAGGTATTCCTAACCATAGTTGCACTGAGCAAATACTACGACTTTGAAGAGTTGAAACTAAACATCTATGTGCTAACTTTTATTTCATTCTTAATTACATCGACTGGCACCCTAAACTTTCAATGGCATACAACAGACGGGATTATCTTTGCAGTACTTGGTTTTTTTGTCATCGCACAATTCAAGCATAGAAACTTTATTTATTTGATTTTGGCAGGCTTCCTATTAGGCGCTTCTGCGCTAACCAAGCAGAACTTCATGCTGACTCCATTGTTAGGTGTGTTTTTTGTTTATCTGCAATACGGCCATAAGAAAGCTTTTTTTGTATTAATCGGTATTTTGATAGCCCTATTTTCTTTCTGCCTTTATTTGTTAGATAACGGACTGTTAACGCTCTATTTAAATCAAACTACAGGCGCTACAAACGCCAAAGATTTATTTGTGGCGGGCGTCGCTGCTTATTTTGTGGGTGGTGATTATATCTTGGTGTTTATTACAGCAACCTTTGGTTTGTTTATGCTTTTGCTCTATTTTGCAAGATTACATATTAACGTATGGGGGAAGCTTTTTATCTCGTCAGTTTTTGTTTTGGTTTTTGTTAATTTGAGCGCCTTTTTATATCTAAAAAAATCTGCAAGGCTTATAGAGTTTGACCATTTCATACCTGTACTTCTAACGTCTGCTTTTATTTATGTGCTGGTTTTTAAAAAGGAAAAAATTAAAGAGCACTACTTCTTAATTGCTTTGACTGGAATTTCTTGGTCAGCATCAATTAGTTGGGGGGGCATGACTCCATTGATGTATTTTACGCCAATTATTTTTGCGTCTTATTATTTGATGCAAAAACAACTTCATGTTTTTGATAAAAAAATCAATGCAATCTTTGTCGCCCTTGTAATATTTTATTCGATAATTGCAAATGCAAAGCCATATAGAGATGAGTTTGTCTGGGCGATTTCAAATGATGCTTCTGAAATTTCAGAAAAATTAGCGTTTATAAAAGCCAATGATACAGTTTTCAATAAACATTTAGAGTTGAAGAGGGTGTTTGAAAAATATCACAACACAACAATCCTGCCCTCAATGCCTGGCGCATATTACATTCACGGACAAAGAAATGCCTTCTCTATTGACTGGGCCATGGATGTAGAGGCTGCCTTTGATCGAAAAGGCCTGATAGAAAAATTAGAGAAATGCTGCAGTTATTATATCATTGAGAAAAAAGCATTAGGGCAGCCAATTGGTGAATCCGGGAAGTTTTACTCATCCGTTACGGATTATGCTTTAAAAAACTTTAGACTAGTTGATTCCAGTTTTGAGTACTTTGATATTTACACGAAATAAATGGCATGTTTTATATTTTGCTCCGGCTATCGTTGCTACATTAACCTAGCTCTTAACCCAAAGGGCTTTTTATTAATAAGCGTCTGGCGCGTTATTTGTTTGGCTTTGCTTTTGCCCAATTGTTAGATGGTGCCTTGGGTTGCTAATGGTGGTGGCGCTGATTTAAAATTGACCCCCTCGCCGAAACTTCACTGACCCAATCTGACTCCTAGTAAATTACTGTCTTGCTAGACTTATGCAGTTTTGGAGGCGGGACAGTCTTGTGTCGGCGCTTGGGGCAAATAAACCCTCCAACGTCTTAACAGCCGCCTTCAAGTCATCGGAGAGACGTTGTGAACTTCTGAAATTGGCCGATTCTGTTGAAAAAGTCGGCCGTGGTTCCCACGGCAGAAAAGTACGCGCTTGATATTGAAATCTTTACTTTGTGCAGAGGATTCCGAGCTCAGATTTCGCGTAGTTGCGCGCAAAAAAGGCGTTTTCAGCAGTCAGTACGCGGGCAGTCTGGAAGGACCGACTGTTTTCAACAGAAGCGGCCGATAGCTGCGATAGGATTTGTCTTGCGAGTACTAGGCTATTGATGTTTTGTTTTCATTCGGCAGAGCGCCGAGGGAGGGGTAAAAACAGTTCCCAAACCAAAACCGCTCCCCTCGCAGAATACGGCCTGTAGCTTGGTTGGTAGCTGCGAGTAAAGGAACGCCGAAGGTCCTAAGGTACCAGCCCGCTTGAGTTTGCATAGCGGTCTTGAAAACCGGCGAACGTTAATAGCGTTCCCAGGGTTCGAATCCCTGGTTTCCCGCCAAGATTCAAACGAAAGCCCCGCTATGCGGGGCTTTTGCGTTTCTGGGGTTTGGCGATCTTCTGCTTACTGTGCCCTGTAGCAGACTCGCGCAGCCAATACTGATGATTGCCGATGCAGCCCGGGACCTGAATCAAGCAACTGAAGCCACTTCCACTGGCTCATTTAATTCGTGGTTTTTTCAGCCAGCTTTTGCTCGTCATCTTTTTATTTTTTTACTACTATCGTTCATCTGCGCACTCAAGGAAGAGAGGCTGAGCGCCTTGAGGCTGGTAGAAAAATTACACTCGATCATTGAATGAGTTATTACTTTTACCCAGAACCTAACGACTCAGCCATCCGTAATTACCTCTTGGTGGAACCGATGGATAAAATGTGTGGCATCGTTGTAGTGGTAGGGCTTGCCCTCTCTGGATGCGCTACGAAAACTCCCGAAAAACCTGATGTGACTCCACCTCCTGCCGTCGTCCGGGAAGCACCGCCTGAGGTCGCACCTTCGACTCCAGAAAAGTGGACTGTGCGATACGAGGCTGCACCTGCGAACGCCAGTGCTGACGCCCCAAAAGCAGCTTCTCTGGAGTCTGCTCAGTCAGAAACAGAAACAAATTTGAACCAAAATCGCGCTGAGCAATGCCGTAAAGAACTGGATGTTTTAAAGGTCTACAACAAAGCGTCTTACGATAAATACGAGGCGCAATACCAGGCCATTGCTGCCAAGACTGCCAAATACATGGAAATTAAAGACTCATTGGGTCCCGATTTAAACTACATGGTTATGCCCGCTTATCAATTTCAAATTCGTGAGTTCTGCTTCCGAGTTAAGACCCGTCTGTCGGAGCTTGTGCTTCGCCAAGCCCGATAATGATTCCGCGTCCGGGGACGTCTTTTGCCAGTTGGTGAAACAAGCGCTGCATTGTCCGAAAGATGACGAGGGTCCCAGGCGTGGTTTCCCGCCAGGACTTAAACGAAAGCCCCGCCTTAGCGGGGCTTTCGTGTTTCCGGCCCCAATGTCGTGAAGGTTGTGAACCCGTTGGCATTAACCCATATGCACAGGGAACGATGTTAATGAGCCATGTTCCAACCTGCCGTGCCAAGCCCGCCCAATGACGGCAGGGTTCAATCGGCCCCGCATAAACAGCGGTGCGCGCAACCCCATTACAAGGACGCAAGCGTTATGCAGTCATCCCCCTCCCAAGCGCCTTCCGCCACCGGCGAACTGATCGCCAGTTTCCGTCACGGCAAGGGTTTTCTGATTTTCAGTTTGATATTTGGCGTTGTGTTGTTAGGTCTCGCCGGGTTTGTGTTGTATCTGAGCACGATCCTGCCACCGGGCAATGAAGGGCCGGTCAGCCTCCAGACGTCCCGTGGCATGGCCTTCAGCTTCAGCAGCCCCCATACCTTGATTTACGCCACCAGCGCTTTGCTGGCGGTTCTCGGGCTGGGTGTATTTGCCGCTTACGCCTGGCACAGGAAACTGCGTGCGCCGCTTTACGACGTGTATGAACATGGTATCGAGCGCATCATCAACGATCAGCGTGAATACACCGCCTTTGCCGAGATCGATGACCTGTATCTGTTCGGCTCCGGGCAAACCGTGCTGACCGGCATGATCACCAACGTGGCTTACCGTCGTAATGCCACGGAGCCGTTTCATCGAGTGATCGAGAGCCTCAAGGGCTTTCACGATTTCCAGCAGTTGGTCCGTGAGCTGCACGTACGTGCACGTCTGCCGGGGGTGCTGGCGACGCTGGAGTCGGGTGGGGCAGTCAGGTTCAATTGCATCAGCTCCGGGCAGGTCTGGGGCAAGCGTGTCAGCGGCGACTTCCTCAAAGTCACCACGACGCCGATTGTGGTGAGCCAGGATCTCCTCGAATACCAAGGGCGCAAGGTGCCGATGTCGTCGCTGCGTACCGTCGACCTCAACGTCTGGACCGAAAAGGTGGTGATCAAGGACGAGAGCGGCAAACCCGTGTTGTCGACCATCGCCACCGGCATTCTGAGCCATGACCTGTTCCTCAACACACTCGATGCCGTGTTTGCGGCTGAAGAGCAAGCACGCGAGCCGGCTTGAGCCAATCGTGTCATTCATGAGGATTAAACGATGATCTATCGCGGCGCAGGCTGGCTGACACTGTTCACGCCGGTGGCCATGGTGTTGCTGCTGATGGGGGTGTGGCCCGACCCCAGCGTCAAACCCGGCAATACCTCACTGATGCAACTGTTGATGGGTGTGGGGATTGGCTCGGCCATCAATACCGTGCTGGGCTTTGTCCTGAATCGGCAGGTGCATGAAGATGGCGTGCGCCATCACTTCTTTTTCATGCCCATGCAGTGGCCGGCGCTGGCGATCATGATTGTCTGCGCGGTGATTGCCCTGCTCAAGTAAGGCCGCCCGTAGGCGGGCGTCCAACTAACGGTTTGAGGGGAACGCAAAGGTTCCTGGCTTTTCGCCCATTATTGAACGCTGCAACCCCTGGAGCCTGTTGGATGAACCGTCAAGACCCACCTCACCTCGTCGCCACGCTTCCCGGAGCGCCACGCACTGGAAGCCCTGTCGCGCACCCACCCACCTGGTATTACGGCCCGGATCTACCGAGCGTTGGCGGCAGTGGTCGGGGGATCCTGGGGTTCTACATTGCGCTACTGATGCTGTTGCCGGGCTATGGGCTGGTGATGTTGCTCCTGGCCGGGCTCGGAGCGCTTCAGGGCACGCCGCCCAGCGCTGAATCGAGTTTTACGACGTCGGCGCTCATCCTGTTCATGCTCGGTACCGCAGTGCTCATCGGTGCGATGTTTGCCTGGATGGCCTCTACGCCTCATGTGGAGGCCTTCACGTTCGATGAAAACCAGCAACTGCTTAGCCTCATGGTTATCCGTTGTGGCCGCAGGCCCTACGAAGTGCGGGTGCCATTCAGCAACATCATTTACGTCTGCCCCTACGTCCTCGCCCGGTTTGATCGCCATGGGCATTTCCACCTCGTGGGTCAGGTACCCAAGGACAAGGTTTTCGAATATCGGTTGGGTGAGGGTATCTCTCTGGACGAAATGGCGTTTCACGCTGAATGGTTGCGGGGAATGATAGGGGCGCGGATGCACGAGCTGGTGAATCTGGATAAATGAAACATTCGCGTTAATACCAGACGCGTAGTGTCGGGCCGTCCGCGCTTGAAACCCGCGCGAACGCTACTGCGGCAGCAATGGCATTTAAGTTGATGGGCCCAAATACAGGGCGAAAACTGCCCCAGCCACACGCGCAGCTGATCTTAAAGGCAGTGACCCATGGCTCAGCAGAAAAGCTGAGCCACCGAAAGCAGGCAAATCACCTGGACAAAAATCTGAGCTCGAATGGGATGTTTCATCTGTGCGACCCTCCTGAACAGCTGCGGGGGAAGTGCCATACGCGATGTAGATCCTCCCTGGATCGCCAACAACACTCGCAACTGTTCCATGGAGTATAGGCCCTGAAACGAATCTTTCACGATTGGGCCGATTCAGTCCCCGGCGGGCTCTGCTTACAACTATATGCCCAGCCCATTGCACTTTTTTTCATTTATCCAATCTATCTTTGTCCCAGCCCTGCCGATTTCCCGCGTGGGCAAAAGAACCAGATCGGGTGCCGATGGATCGCACGTTACTTTTATTCAAGACTCGACGAGTGCCTCGGCCCCTGTGGCTGGCCGTGGTGTTGATACTCTGTGCCAGTGGCTGTACCCAGCAGCAGGGGCGGGACATCGCCAAGCAGTTCAGTGATGGCAAACCCGATGAATTCTTCCAGACCAGTGTCGATCGCATGGCGACCCTGGGTATGCGCGACAACTTGCAAAGCCTGTATTTGCTCATGAACAAGCTCTACCTGCGCAACCCCAACCAGTGGCGCCAGTCGGGTTATCCGGATGCGGTGAGCGCTGCGCGGGAGATCCGCCTGGCCATTGAGCAGCGCCGCTCATTGCCTGCCCTCGGGGAGCGTCGCGACCTGGCGGCGCTGAGCTACTCCTTGAGCCCTGAGTTTCAGGGCGATCGGGTCGGGGCGTTTATCTATGCCATCGGCAGTATGATCGTGACCGCCCACGGTGGGCGTACCGAGTTCTACATTACCGACTCGATCAACCCGCAGTTCGTCAGCAATGCCGCGCGCAATATCGAGAAGGCCACCTGGTTGCTCAGCAAGCGTCAGGATGCAAACGGTGTCCTGCTCCTGTTTTCCAATGAGATCTCGGAGGAGGGCAGCAACCTGAGTTTCGCCGTCGAATTCGGCAAGATTGTTGCGCGTCTGGACCTGTTGACCCAGATGCTCGATGAGCGCTACCGCCGTATTGGCCTTAACTATGCACAAAGCTTGTTGCTGATGAATTTCCTGCCGGTGCAGTAATTGGGTTGTTCGGTATGCTGTTTCTGCTTTGGATGTAGGAAGCGGCCTATCTTGCATTCCGATGCTTGAAACACCTCCCTGTGCGCAATAGCCTCGGATTTTTCTGAAAAAACGAGGCCCTACCTTGGGTAAGCGAAAAACGGCTTGGCCGACGGACCGCGAAATACGCCTGCGCTTTATCCTCTTTGCTGTGATCGACGCCGCGAGCGTTCACGGCGTTCCCTCTGAGCTGTTGCTGCCCGCGCATAAATTGCTGCGAGACTCGCCGACAGAGGCGCAGTTGCTCGCTGCTCTGGGGGAAATTCTGGCCACTGATGAAATGCATGGGTTCAGGCTACCACCAGGGTCGGAGGCCGATGAATTGATGCAGTCGCTGGAAAAGCCCGACGGCTAGCGTCATCCGTTAGACCGTTTATTTCCTTAAGATTGGACGAGATTCCTCAATCGAATATCCATGACGTCCATATCCGCCAGGTAACGGATATAAGTAACGCAATAGCGTCCTAATCACTGTTATCACGCCAAATACAGCTGTCTTGTTCGACTAAGCGTGCCTGGGAACACCCATTCCTGCTGCTCTGCCGGCGTCTTGCGCAGCCCTCCGGTCTCTCTAGAATCGGCGCCAGAACCTAGCCATTTCCTGTCGATTACGGAGTTTCGAACATGATGAATGCAATGCAGATGCCGATGAACACCTCCATGCCAATGATGCCGATGA
Source organism: Pseudomonas sp. 8 R 14 (assembly GCF_900005955.1). Taxonomy (NCBI): domain Bacteria; kingdom Pseudomonadati; phylum Pseudomonadota; class Gammaproteobacteria; order Pseudomonadales; family Pseudomonadaceae; genus Pseudomonas; species Pseudomonas sp. 8 R 14. The sequence goes on from NZ_CVTH01000081.1 coordinate 133,794, forward strand.
TGGGCATGCCGATGATGATGGCAACCATGAAATGCGAAATGGCCGCTGACGCCATGATGTGCACCATGAAGCCGGCAGCCGGCATGGACATGGCCCAGTTCAAGACCAATGCCGAAATGATGGCGATGATGATGAACTGCGGCATGCCGATGATGATGCAGTGCGCCAACATGTCGATGATGTGCATGTCGGCCGACGCCATGGCCATGATGACCGGCATGAACATGATGCCGATGATGGGCATGCCGATGCCGATGATGAAGTGCGTCATGGAATGCACCATGATGGCTGACGGCATGATGTGCAAAATGATGCCGATGCCGGGCATGAGCATGGACATGATGAACAACTGCTGCATGCTCATGAACAAAATGATGAATGACTGCGCCATGCCCATGATGATGAGCTGCAACGGCATGCCGATGATGTGCTGCACCTGCTGACAGGTCCCGCGCGATGAAAAAACGCCCCGATAAGTCGGGGCGTTTTTTTTGCCGTGATTAATCCAGCCGTTCGGGGTAGGTGATCACCAGGAACGCCACGGCTTCGCTGTCCGCCGGGTTGCGGTAGCGGTGGGGCTGGTCGGCGTAGAACAGGATTGAATCGCCGGTGGACAGCAGGTAGCGCTCGTCATTGACGCTGACTTCCAGTACGCCTTGGGCCACCACCAGGTTTTCCTGGATGCCCGGGCCGTGGCCTTGGGACACTTCCTCGCCGAGTGCCCGCAGGCGAATCTCGTAGAACTCGGACTGGCGTGCCGTATCGTAGGGAAACAATGCGCGGCTGATAAACGCGCCATCGGCACTCACCAGGCGCTTGCTCTGCTGCGCCGGCAACACTTCCACCCCTTCGAACGCGCGGTCTTCCAGGAACGCCGCCACCGACACCTTCAAGCCCTTGGCAATTTTGCACAACACCTTGATCGACGGCACGCTGCGCCCGGATTCGATCTGCGCCAGCATTGCCCGGCTCACGCTGCAGGCGCGTGCCAGGGCGTCCAGTGACAAGTGCCGTTTGCTGCGCAGGCGTTGCAGGTTATGCGCAACACACAGGCTGATCACATCGTCATCGGTGTTGGGCTTGGGCAGCGGTTCGGGCGGTTCGGGAATCACATGCAGGAAATTCATTGGCCTACGCCCGGCGTGTATCGCTGGGCGTTGCGGCGTGGGTGGTAAACACCGCCAACCCTGCGCGCGCCGCGTACATCGCCCACATCAACTCGGCCGCAGCACGTGCCTGGCGGCGTTTGCGGTGGAGGGTAAAGTCGATGACGGTGGCGGATGCAGGCATGGGAGGCGATCTCGTAGGTGACTCGATGGCTCCACAGTAATGCGTACTGGTTATTTCTTTAAATACTGAGTTTGCATGTATTAATTCGATTTTGGACTTAAAAAATAAATCCGGTCCGACGCTGTTGTGGGAAGCGTCTGGTCCGTTATTAAGGCGTGACTTGGCGGGCATCGTTGTCTTCCCATCACTGTTCGCGTGACGGCCCAGCCTTTCACGCCCCCGAATTCCAAGGATCCGCCCATGCTGCTGCGCCCACCTCCGTTCCTGTTCGCCGCCCTGACCTTTAGCTCCCTGGTGCACGCCGAAGACCTGCAATTGGCGCCGGTCGAAGTTACCACGCCCGAGGCCGGCGCCGGCGAAGTCGCCCAGGCGCAGCTCAAGAGCGTGCCCGGTGCTACCAATTACATCGACATGAGCAGCGTGCAGCAGGGGCGGGTGAGCACCAATGAAGACGTGTTCAAGTACCAGCCTGGGGTGTATGCCAAGGCGGCAAACAATGAAGGGGTGAAGCTGTCCATTCGTGGTTCGGGCCTGAACCGCAGCCCAGGCGCCCATGCTTCAGGGCTGTACGAAATGTTCGATGGCTTGCCGCTGACCGGCCCCGGCGGCACCCCTTATGAACTCAAGGACCCGCTGTGGCAAAGCCGCGTCGAGGTGCTGCGTGGCGCCAACGGTTTTGATCAAGGCGCGTTGGCTCTGGGGGGCGCGGTCAACTACGTGACCCATACCGGCTACGATGCGCCCAAGCTGCAAGTGCGCTATGAAGCCGGCAGCCGTGGCTATGCCCAGCGCGAGATCAGTTCGGGCCAGGTGCTGGGGGATGCCGACTACTACATCAGCCTCACCGACTCGGAATCCGACGGCTACCAGCGCCAGAGCGCCGCCACCGGCAAGGGCATGGCCGCCAACTTCGGCTACCGCTTCAACCCGGACCTGGAAACCCGCTTCTATTTCCGCTACCGCGAAACCACCAACGACACCCCCGGCAAACTCACCCGCGACCAGATCAGCCACGACCCGCGTGCCGCCAACAGTCTCAACGCTGCCCGCGATTCCAAGCGCCTGCAGCCGGGTTCCACCTGGATCGCCAACAAGACCACCTTGCAGTTGGACGACAATTCGCGCCTGGAAGTCGGGCTGGCCTATCACGATTACCCGATGGACCTGCGCGAAGGCACCAACCGTCTCAAGGTGGCCTACACCGATATCAGCAGCACCTTGAATTACATCCGCCAGGACACGCTGTTCGGCCACGACAGCAAAACCACCCTCGGCCTGCGCACCACCCAGGCGATGCCCAACAACGGCACATCGGAATACGTGCGCACGCCAGCCGGCAACACCGCAACCTATGCCCCAGGCACCAAGACCCGCGACTACAGCTACCTGGGGTCAGACACCGTGCTGCATATCGGCAATGACCTGGAGCTGGTCCAGGACCTGTGGCTGACCACCGGCCTGGCCGCGATCTACACCCGCCGTGAAACCCAGGTCACCTATCCCGAAGGCCAGGCGCCGCTCAGCCAGCATGACTGGGACTACGCACCGCGCATCGGCCTGCGCTATGACTTCACCCCGCAGTTGCAGGTGTACGGCAACCTGAGCCGCTCGGTCGAGCCGCCGCATGCGTGGTCGATGATCTGGGGTTCCAACAAATACTTTCCAGCGGGCAGCGGCCCGGCCACTGGATTACAGCGCGAAGGCGTCAGCCTGAAAAACCAGACGGCCACCACCCTGGAAATCGGTGGCCGTGGCGAAGCATGGCTCGGCCAGTGGGACCTGGCGCTGTACCGCTCCGAAGTGCGCCACGAACTACTCACCGTGGAAACCCAGGCCCAGACCTCGACCAGCAATGCCATCGTCGCCGAATCCAATGCCAGCCCCACCGTGCATCAGGGCGTGGAGCTGGGCCTGCTCAGCCCGCTGTGGGACGGCGGCCGCAGCGGTAAGCTCGACCTGCGCCAGGCCTATACCTTCAGCGACTTCCACTACCGCGACGACGACCGTTTCGGCGGCAACCGCTTGCCGGGCATCCCCCAGCACTACTATCAGGCGCAACTGCGCTACGGCCACCCGACGGGCTTCTACACCAGCCTCAATACCGAGCATTCCTCGCGGGTGGCGGTGGATTACGCCAATTCCTATTACGCCGCGTCCTACACCCTTCTGGGCGCGACCTTCGGCTACGACGCACCCGAGCAGGACTGGCAAGCCTGGGTCGACCTGCGCAACCTCACCAACCGCCGCTACGCCAACACCGTCACGCCGGGCTACGACGACAAGGGCCTGGATGTCGCACGCTCCACCCCGGCGGACGGACGCGGGATCTACACCGGTGTCTCATGGAGCTGGCGCTAAGCCGCAGCTATCCAGCCCCCTGTGGCGAGCGGGCTGCGACGGGGAGGGCCTTGCTCCTACACCGTTTTACTGGCATTGTTTGCGCAATTGGTAACTCTTCCCATTTGAGACTCTTTTGCGCATGCATGACATTCCGGCCGCGCTGGGCGATTCAGTGCGTCAGCAGACCCTTACGGCGATGTACCGCGAGCACCACGGCTGGTTGCATGGCTGGCTGCGCCGAAAACTGGGGTGTTCCCAGCACGCCGCCGACCTGGCCCACGATGCCTTCATCCGCGTGCTGATGCTGGCCGAGCCGCAAAATATCCAGGAACCCCGGGCCTTCCTGGCCACCACGGCGGGGCGTTTGCTGATCGATGGCGCCCGGCGTCGACGCATTGAAAAAGCCTACATGGAAGCCCTGGTGGTCCAGAGCGAGGACGCCGGCATGCCCGACCCGGCCGCGATCCATATCGCCCTGCAAGCCCTGGAACGCATCGCCGAAATGCTTGCCGGCTTGCCCGCCAAGGCCCGCGAAGCCTTCCTGTTGAGTCGCTTGGACGGGTTGACCTACAGCGAAATCGCCACGCGCCTGGAGGTGTCTGCCAGTACCGTCAAAAACTACATCTCCAGCGCCCTGGTGCACTGCTATCACAGCCTGCACGCGGCAGACCCGCTGGCATGAACTCCGAACAGATCATCCAGCAAGCGGCAAATTGGCTGACCCGCCTGCACGACGACGAGGTCAGCGACGCCGAGCGTCAGGCCTTCAACGCCTGGTGCCAGGCAGACCCTCGTCACGCCGTCGCCATCGACCGCATGCGCGCGCTGTGGGGAAGCCTCGATGCCTTGCCTGCACAACCTGCACGCGTGGCCCTGAACCGCGCATTTGCCCCGCGTCGCGCGCGCGGTGCCCAGGCGATGGGCGTGCTCGGCGTATTACTCTGCGGCTGGCTGGGCCTTACGCACCTGCCGGTGTGGATGGCCGACCAGCGCACCGACGTGGGCGAGCGGCGCCAGATCGTCCTTGAAGACGGCAGCCAGTTGCAACTCAACAGCAACTCGGCGGTGGACGTGAAATTCGACGGCCACCAACGGGTGATCGAACTGCTGCAAGGCGAGCTCTGGGTCGACGTGGCCAAGGATGCGACGCGGCCCTTCGTGGTGCGTACCGACCAAGGCACGGCGACGGCACTGGGCACGCGTTATTTGGTCAAGCGCGCGCCAGACGGCACGACGGTGGTGACGGTGATCGAGTCCACCGTGGCAGTCAAAGGGGACAGCAGCGAAGGGGTCAAGGTCACTGCCGGCCAGCGTTCGATCCTCGACCATGGTCGCGCCCAATCGCCCCAGGCCACCGACGACACCGACCCGGACGCCTGGACCCGTGGCCTGCTCAAGGTCAACGACCAACCCCTGAGCGAAGTGCTGCAAACCCTGGCCAGCTACCGCCACGGCCTGCTGCGCTTCGACCCCCAGGCCTTGCAGAACCTGCGGGTGACGGGGGTGTTCAAGCTGGATGACACGGCGGCGGCGCTGTCGACCCTGGCGGATAACCTGCCGATCCAGGTGGAGTACTTCACCGACCTGCTGGTGGTGGTCAAGCCGCGCTAGCGTTCGTTCTGGCGCAGGCGCTTGTACAGGGTGTTGCGGCTCACCCCCAGCTCCCGCGCCAGGTGGGAAATATTCCCGCCAGCGGCCTTCAAGCGCTGGGTCAGGTCGATGCTGGCATCCAGGTGTTCACTGGCGGGCAGTGGCGCCGTCACGTTCAAATCGACAAAAAAATCGTCCGGCAGATGCTCCGGGCGGATCGGCTGTTCCTCGGCCATCGCCAGCGCCACCTGCAGCACGCTGCTCACCTGGCGCAGGTTGCCGGGCCACGGGTGCTGTTCGAACAGTGCCAGCACCTCGGCGCTGAGCCCGGCCCACTGGCCTGGCTCCCGGTGTTGCTGCCACAGTTGCTGGAACAGCGCCCGTTTGTCGCTGCGCTCGCGTAGCGGTGGCAATTCAAGGGTCAGGCCGCCGATGCGGTAGTACAAGTCCTCGCGAAAGCGCCCGGCCTGGACCTGCTCGCGCAAGGCCCGGTTAGTGGCCGAGATGATGCGCAAATCCACCGGGAACAACTCGCTGCTGCCCACCGGCTGCACACAACGCTCCTGCAATACCCGCAACAGGCGCGCTTGCGTCGGCAGCGGCATGTCGCCGATTTCATCGAGGAACAGCGTGCCCTTGTCGGCCTTGCGGATCAGGCCAATGCTGCCTTTCTGGTTGGCGCCGGTGAACGCGCCTTTTTCGTAGCCGAACAGTTCCGATTCCACCAGCTCGGCGGGAATCGCCGCACAGTTCACCGCGATAAACGCCTGCTGGCTGCGGGAACTGGCCTGGTGCAGGGCCTTGACGAAGACTTCCTTGCCCACGCCGGTTTCGCCGTGGATCAGCAGCGGGATGTCCTTCTCCAGCAGGCGCTCGGCCTGGCGCACGGCTTTTTCCACGCGCACATCGCCAAAGTGCAGGGTCTTCAAACCAATCGCGGCGGGCTTTGGCGCAACGGGTTCGCTGAACACGCGGGCCTGCACCGGCATCTGCTTCGGTCGCTTCAGCAGGCACTGGAAGCGATTGCGTCCCGCCGCCTGCAACGAAAAGGGCAGGCCCTCCGGTTGATTGAGCAACTCCAGCAGCGACACCTTGAACAAACTGTCGATCATCACCCGCGACAGGCTGATGCCCAACAGGTTGTCGGCCCGGCGGTTGGCCGAGAGCACCTGGCCGCTCTCGTCAAAGATCAGCAGGCCCGCCCATTGGCTGTCGAGGTTGCTCAGGCCGGTGTTGAAGGTCAGTTGGAAATGCTCACCGCGAAACAGGTTGAGGATCAGCCGATTCTCCACGGTCTGGCTCATCATCTTGACCATGCCCAGGGTGTGGGAGGGCGGCAGGTAGCTGTCACTGGAGACATCCAGCACCGCGATGATTTCGCGCTGGGCATCGAAGATCGGTGCTGCCGAGCCGGTCATGAAGCGGTTGGCCTTGAGGAAGTGTTCGTCATGTTCGATATGCACCGCCTGGGCACAGGCCAGTGCGGTGCCGATGGCATTGGTGCCGCTGGAACGCTCCATCCAGCTGGCGCCGGCGCTGAACCCCCGGGCCAGCTTGGGCTCGATAAAGCGCTGAGTGCCCCAACTGGTCAGCACCTGGCCCTGGTTGTCGGCCAGCATGATCAGGCAGTTGGAATTGCTCAGGATGTTTTCGTAGTAGGGCAGGACTTCCTGGTGCGTGGTCTGCACCAGGGAATGCTGGCTTTCCAGCAATTGGCTGATGCCCTCGGCGGGCAGTTGATCGAAGCTGGGCGTGCTCTGGTGGTCCAGGCCGAAGGCGCGGCAACGGCGCCAGGATTCCTGGATAAGGGTGTCGTGAGCCAGGGGTTCGGCCATGGGGCGACCTTCTTTTTATTGTTTTGGGGTCTTGCACAATCAACGGATGCAACCACGTCAATCGGGTTCAAAGAGTGTTGTTCATAACTGTTCATTGTCAACCCCCGGATTGTTCAGTTGTTCAGCCAGACCTGTTCATTTCTGTTCGCTCCTGAACATCCCGTTTCACCCATTTCCTTGCGGATCAAGCACCTGCCGTTTTTGGCATGAAACTCGCTCTGACGACTGGCCAGATTCATTCCAATAATAAAAAGGTCGTGTCATGTCATTGACCCTGGAACATGTCTCCCGCGTCGTCGAAGGCCAAACCTGGATCGACGACGCCAACCTGCGCTTCGAAGCCGGCTCCTTCAACGTCTTGCTTGGTCGCACCCTGTCCGGCAAGACCAGCCTGATGCGCCTGATGGCGGGCCTGGACAAGCCCGACAGCGGGCGCATCCTGATGAACGGCGTGGATGTCACCCACAAACCGGTGCGCCTGCGCAACGTGTCGATGGTGTATCAGCAGTTCATCAACTACCCGACCATGACCGTGTTCGAAAACATCGCCTCGCCGTTGCGCCAGGCCGGTGTGTCCAACGAGCTGATCCAGAGCAAGGTGCTGGAAACCGCGCGGATGCTGCGCATCGAGAAGTTCCTGCAACGTCACCCGCTGGAGCTGTCCGGTGGCCAGCAGCAACGCACGGCCATGGCCCGCGCGTTGGTGAAAGACGCCGAACTGATCCTGTTCGATGAGCCGCTGGTGAACCTGGACTACAAATTGCGCGAAGAGCTGCGTCAGGAAATGCGCGAGCTGTTCAAGGCGCGGCACACCATCGCCATCTACGCCACCACCGAGCCCAACGAGGCCCTGGCCCTGGGCGGCACCACCACCATTCTTCACGAAGGCCGGGTGATCCAGAGCGGCAAGGCCGCCGAGGTGTATCACCAGCCACAGACCGTGTTGGCCGCCGAGCTGTTTTCCGAGCCGCCGATCAACCTGATGCCGGGACGTATCAGCGGTAACGAGGTGAGCTTCGCCAATTTCGTGCACTTCCCGCTGAACGTTGACCTGCGTCCCATCGGCGAAGGCGAATTCCGCTTTGGTGTGCGCCCCAGCCATATCAGCCTGGTGCCGAGCAACGACGACGACCTCGAACTGGCGGTGACCGTGGAAGTCGCCGAGATCAGCGGCTCGGAAACCTTCCTGCATGTGCGCAGCGAGCATTTCCTGCTGGTGCTGCACCTGCCGGGGGTGCATGAGTACGACGTCGACGCGCCGATCCGCGTGTACATCCCCACCCATAAACTGTTTGTGTTCGATGGCCAGGGCCGTTTGGTCCAGGCCCCCGGGCGCCGCGTCGCGAGGGTTGCCTGATGGCCGAGATCCATTTGCAGAACCTGGCGCACAGCTACAGTCCCACGCCGAGCGGCCCTGAGGACTACGCCATCCGGGCAATGAACCACGTGTGGGAGCAGGGCGGTGCCTACGCCTTGCTCGGGCCGTCGGGCTGCGGCAAGTCGACGTTGCTCAATATCATCTCCGGCCTGCTGAGCCCGTCCGAAGGGCAGGTGCTGTTCGATAGCAAAGTGGTCAATGACCTCACCCCGGAAAAACGCAACATCGCCCAGGTGTTCCAGTTCCCGGTGGTGTACGACACCATGACCGTGTTCGATAACCTGGCCTTTCCCCTGCGAAACCAAGGCATGGCCGAGGCGAAAATTCACAGCAAGGTGCAGGAAATTGCCGAAGTCCTCGACCTGCAAAACCTGCTGAGCAAAAAAGCCCGCAACCTCACCGCCGACGAAAAACAGAAAGTCTCCATGGGCCGTGGCCTGGTGCGGGATGACGTGTCGGCCATCCTCTTTGACGAACCGCTGACGGTGATCGACCCGCACCTGAAGTGGAAGCTGCGGCGCAAGCTCAAGCAGATCCATGAGCAGTTCAATATCACCATGGTCTACGTCACCCATGACCAGCTTGAGGCCTCGACTTTCGCCGACAAGATCGCGGTGATGTACGGCGGGCAGATCGTGCAGTTCGGCACGCCCCGTGAGTTGTTCGAACGGCCCAGCCACACCTTTGTCGGCTATTTCATCGGTAGCCCTGGGATGAATCTGATCGAAGTGCAGGCCGAGGCCGGCGGTGTGCGCTTTGCCGGTACGCTTCTGCCGTTATCCGAGGCCTTGCAGCAACGCATTGCCGGCAGCGACTACAAGACGCTGCAGGTGGGGATCCGCCCGGAATTCATTCACGTGTGGGACGAGTACAACCCTGACGCCCTGCAGGCCGATGTCACTCACCTCGAAGACCTCGGCACCTACAAGATCATGACCCTCAACCTTGACGGCGCCACCCTCAAGGTGCGCCTGGCCGAAGACAAACCGGTGCCCGAGGGCAGGGCGTCCATCAGCTTTCCCGCGCAGTGGCTGATGGTGTATGCCGACGACTACCTGCTGGAGGTGCAGCCATGAACAAGGTGCAGAACAACAGGGCCTGGTGGCTGGTGTTGCCGGTGTTCCTGCTGGTGGCGTTCAGTGCGGTGATCCCGATGATGACGGTGGTCAACTATTCGGTGCAGGACATCTTCGACCAGTCCAGCCGCTACTTCGTCGGCGCCGACTGGTACAAGCAGGTGCTGCTCGACCCACGCCTGCATGACTCGCTGCTGCGCCAGTTCATCTATTCGGCTTGCGTGCTGCTGATCGAAATCCCCCTGGGTATCGCCATCGCCCTGACCATGCCGACCAAGGGCCGCTGGTCATCGCTGGTGCTGATCATCCTGGCCATTCCGTTGCTGATTCCGTGGAACGTGGTGGGCACCATCTGGCAGATTTTCGGCCGTGCCGATATCGGTCTGCTGGGCTACAGCCTCAACGCCCTGGGCATCAGCTACAACTATGCGGCCAACACCATGGACGCCTGGGTCACCGTGCTGGTGATGGATGTGTGGCACTGGACCTCACTGGTGGCGCTGCTGTGTTATTCCGGGCTGCGAGCGATCCCGGATGTGTACTACCAGGCCGCACGTATCGATCGGGCTTCGGCGTGGGCGGTGTTCCGGCATATCCAGTTGCCGAAGATGAAAAGCGTGCTGCTGATCGCGGTGATGCTGCGCTTCATGGACAGTTTCATGATCTACACCGAGCCCTTCGTCCTCACGGGGGGCGGACCGGGGAATGCCACGACGTTCCTCAGTCAGACGCTGACCCAGATGGCCGTAGGCCAATTCGACCTGGGCCCGGCGGCGGCGTTTTCCCTGGTGTACTTCCTGATCATCCTGTTGGTGTCCTGGCTGTTCTACACCGCCATGACCCACTCCGACGCCAACCGCTGAGGCCGCCAACATGAGCAAGCGCAAGGTTATTCCGCTGCTGATCTACATCCTGTTCCTGCTGGTGCCGATCTACTGGCTGCTGAACATGTCCTTCAAGAGCAACACCGAAATCCTCGGCGGGCTGACCCTGTTTCCGCAGGATTTCACCCTGGCCAACTACAAGGTGATCTTCACCGACCCCAGCTGGTACACCGGTTACCTCAACTCGCTGTACTACGTGAGCCTGAACACGGTGATTTCCCTGAGCGTGGCGTTGCCGGCAGCCTATGCCTTCTCGCGCTACCGCTTCCTGGGTGACAAGCACCTGTTCTTCTGGCTGCTGACCAACCGCATGGCGCCACCCGCGGTGTTCCTGCTGCCGTTTTTCCAGCTGTATTCGTCCATCGGCCTGTTCGACACGCACATCGCCGTGGCCTTGGCCCACTGCCTGTTCAACGTACCGCTGGCGGTGTGGATCCTGGAGGGCTTCATGTCGGGGGTGCCCAAGGAAATCGACGAAACCGCCTACATCGACGGCTATAGTTTTCCCAAGTTCTTCGTGAAGATTTTTATCCCGTTGATCGGCTCTGGCATCGGTGTGACCGCGTTTTTCTGCTTCATGTTTTCCTGGGTCGAGCTGCTGCTGGCGCGCACCCTGACCTCGGTCAACGCCAAGCCCATCGCCGCGGTGATGACCCGCACGGTGTCGGCGTCGGGTATCGATTGGGGGGTGCTGGCAGCGGCGGGGGTGTTGACCATCCTGCCCGGCATGCTGGTGATCTGGTTTGTTCGCAACCATGTGGCCAAGGGCTTTGCCCTGGGCCGGGTCTGAGGAGTCGATGATGGAATGGATGGCCTGGACCACCCCCACTGCACTGTTCTTTGGCGGCATTGCCCTGATTCTGGCGGGCATGACCACCTGGGAGCTGCGCTCGCCGAGCATTCCGCGGCGCGGCGTCCTGCCGATCAGCACCACCCGTGGTGATCGCTTGTTTATCGGTCTTCTCGGCAGCGCCTACCTGCATTTGCTGGTGATCGGCGTTACCGACTGGAGCATCTGGGTAGCGTCCGCGCTCTCCCTGGTATGGCTGTTGAGTGTGATGCGTTGGGGCTAGTGCCCCGACACCTTGTAGGAGCGAGCTTGCTCGCGAAAATCGCCAACGATAACGCGGGCATTCTGGATGTACGCGGTGTCCTCGGGTTTTTCGCGAGCAAGCTCGCTCCTACAGAGGGTTGTGGCGTTTGTAGTCCTTTTTGAAATTAACCAGGAGGTCTCTATGTTGAATAAAAACAATAAGCTGCGACATAGCATTTCATTGGCCGCCGTACTGGCCCTCAGCGGTTTGAGCGCTTCGGCCTGGGCTGATGCGTATGAAGATGCGGCGAAGAAATGGATCGGCAGCGAGTTCAAGCCGTCGACCCTCACGGCCGACCAGCAGTTGGAGGAGTTGAAGTGGTTTATCAAAGCCTCGGAACCGTTCCGTGGGATGAAGATCAACGTGGTGTCGGAAACCCTCACCACCCACGAGTACGAATCCAAGGTGCTGGCCAAGGCCTTCAGCGAAATCACCGGCATCAAGCTGACCCACGACCTGCTGCAGGAAGGCGACGTGGTGGAGAAACTGCAAACCCAGATGCAGTCCGACAAGAATATCTATGACGGCTGGGTCAACGATTCCGACTTGATCGGTACGCACTTTCGTTATGGCAAGACCGAATCCATCACCGACCTGATGGCCAACGAAGGCAAGGCCTTTACCTCGCCAACCCTGGATATCAAGGACTTTATCGGCATCTCCTTCACCACCGCGCCGGACGGCAAGATCTACCAGCTGCCCGACCAGCAGTTTGCCAACCTCTACTGGTTCCGCGCCGACTGGTTCGAGCGTCCGGAGCTGAAAGCCAAGTTCAAGGAAAAATACGGCTATGACCTCGGCGTGCCGGTGAACTGGTCGGCCTATGAAGACATCGCCAAATTCTTCAGCGAAGACGTCAAGGAAATCGACGGCAAGCGCATCTATGGGCACATGGACTACGGCAAGAAAGACCCGTCCCTGGGCTGGCGCTTCACCGATGCCTGGTTCTCCATGGCCGGTGGCGGCGACAAGGGCCTGCCCAACGGCTTGCCGGTGGACGAGTGGGGCATCCGCGTGGAGGACTGCCACCCGGTGGGCTCCAGCGTCACCCGTGGCGGCGACACCAACGGCCCGGCGGCGGTGTTCGCCACGCAGAAATACGTGGACTGGATGAAAGCCTACGCCCCCCCGGAAGCGGCGGGGATGACCTTCTCCGAATCCGGCCCGGTGCCGTCCCAGGGCAACATCGCCCAGCAGATATTCTGGTACACCGCGTTTACCGCCGACATGACCAAGCCGGGCCTGCCGGTGGTGAACGCCGACGGCACGCCGAAATGGCGCATGGCGCCGTCGCCGGTCGGACCGTATTGGGAAAAAGGCATGAAGAAGGGGTACCAGGACGTGGGTTCCTGGACTTTCCTCAAGTCCACCCCGGAGAAACAGAAACTCGCGGCCTGGCTCTACGCGCAGTTCGTGACCTCGAAAACCGTGTCCCTGAAGAAAACCATCGTCGGCCTGACGCCGATTCGTGAGTCCGATATCAACTCCCAGGCCATGACCGACATGGCGCCGAAACTCGGTGGCCTGGTGGAGTTCTACCGCAGCCCGGCGCGGGTCGAGTGGACCCCGACCGGCACCAACGTGCCGGACTACCCACGTCTGGCGCAACTGTGGTGGAGCAACATCGCCGCCGCCGCCAGCGGCGAGAAAACCCCGCAACAGGCCCTCGACAACCTGGCCAAGGAGCAGGACGCGATCATGACGCGCCTGGAGCGCTCCAAGGTGCAACCGGTGTGCGGCCCGAAAATGAACCCCGAGCGTGACGCGCAATACTGGTTCGACCAGCCGGGCGCGCCGAAACCGAAACTGGCCAACGAGAAACCGAAAGGCGAGACCGTGGCCTACGGCGACCTGCTCAAGCAGTGGGAGGCAGCGCGTAAGTAAACGTGCCGGGGCGTGGAACACAAAACGGCACCCAGGTGCCGTTTTGTTTTGGTGCAAACATGAAGGCGCAGCTCTGTGACCGATGACGCGCGGTGGTCAGGCAATCCTGAGTATGGGCAGCTTACTTTCGTGGCGGCCTTCGGGCCGACCATGTCGTTGGAGTTGACCGAGTACATATCCGTTGCTGCGGTCACGGCTGCCTACGGTTCCGCTCTTACAGCGGGTCACTTTTGGAAAGACCCAAAAGTAACACACATAACTCTGTGGTGAGCGGGCTTGCCCCGCGCTGGGCTGCGAAGCAGCCCCAAAACCTTCACCTCGATTGATTCTGGCACTCTGCGGTGACCTTATTGG
>NZ_CVTH01000080.1:0-40308 GCF_900005955.1 Pseudomonas sp. 8 R 14
GTTACGTCACGGCCTGGTGCGTTACCGCGCCGCGCTGTTGATCGCGTTGCTCGGCGCGCTGTTTTCGCCGCTGGGGGTGTTTCTCGCCCACCAGTTGCCGGAGCCGGTGCTGATGGGCCTGTTCAGTGCGCTGATGGTGCTGGTGGCCTGGCGCATGTTGCAGCGCGAAAAGCTTGAGGCCGGGCCGAGTGACCATGGCGCGGCGTCCTGGGGCCAGAAGAACTGCATGCTCAACCAGCAGACCGGGCGCCTGGCCTGGACCGCCAAATGCAGCGCCACCCTGGCCGCACTGGGCGCGGTGACGGGGGCAGTCTCGGGGTTACTCGGGGTGGGCGGCGGCTTTTTGATCGTGCCGGCGTTCAAGCAACTCACCGACGTGCAGATGCGCGGCATCGTCGCCACGTCGCTGATGGTGATCAGCCTGATTTCGCTGATCGGCGTGGCCGGCGCGTTCCATGCCGGTGTGCGCATCGAACCCGTGGGCTGGGTGTTTATCGTGGCGAGCATCGTCGGCATGCTGATCGGCCGGCGCCTGTGCTCGGTGATTGCCGCACGCACCTTGCAGGTGGGGTTTGCCAGCCTGTGTGTAGTGGTTGCAGCTGGAATGCTTGTGAACGCTTTGCTGTGAATTTGAAATGCAGTCCAACATTTGAATCTCCCTTGTTTTTGAGCGATTCATCCCATCGCATCCCCCCACCCAGTACCCAAGTAGCATAGGTCCCACCCTCCGCCCTTCGTACACTCATGCCTCAGAGGGGGAGGCAACGATGCATAACAGCGAAGGCGTAGTCAGCGCGATGTCCCAGGCGAGCGATGCCGGGCAGGCCGCCGAGGAGTTGGCGCAGCAACTGTTGCATCCATACCTGGGCTTCGTGCTGTTTTTCTGCTCGGCGTCCTACGACCTGCAGGCCCTGGGCCGCGCCCTGCAGGAGTGTTTCGGCAACGTGCGCGTGGTGGGCTGCACCAGCGCCGGCGAGATCACGCCCCAAGGCTATGGCCGCAATTGCATTACGGCGATGGGCTTCAACCACGCGCACTTTTCCATCGCCACGGAGCTGATCGACCAGGTGGAACACTTCAGCCTGATCGACGCCCAGCAGATGGTCGAACGTCTGGTCGGCGGTTGCCGCAGCAATACCCTGGCGCCGATCAAGGGCAACACCTTCGCCCTGACCCTGCTCGATGGCTTGTCCAGCCGTGAAGAGGTAGTGCTCGCCGCCCTCAGCGCGGCGCTCGGCGACATTCCGCATTTCGGCGGTTCGGCCGGCGACGACAACTTCCTCACCCACACCCACGTGTACTTCAACGGCGCCTTCCACAGCGGCGCGGCGGTGGTGGTGCTGGTCAATACCTGGCTGGATTTCGAGGTGTTCACCACCCACCACATCCTGCCGCGCAGTGAAAAGCTGGTGGTGACCGGCGCCGACAGTCCGTCACGCCGGGTCTTCGAGCTTAACGCCGAACCCGCCGCCGAAGAGTACGCGCGGCATATCGGCGTGGCCGTGGCCGACCTCGACCACCGCGTCTTCGCGGCGCACCCGTTGGCGGTGCGCATCCACGACCAGTACTACGTGCGCGCGATCCAGCAAGTGCACGACGACCTCAGCCTGAGTTTCTACTGCGCGGTGGAAAACGGCATCGTCCTTACCGTGATGAAGCCCGGACCGATCCTGCCAAACCTGCAAACCCTGTTCGACGGCCTGCAAGCGCGCCTTGGCGACCTGCTGTTGACCATCGGCTGCGACTGCTTCCTGCGCCGCCTGGAGTTGGAAGACTCAGGCAATCTGGAACAGATCGGCGGTTTCCTGCGTGACCAGCGGGTGATGGGTTTCAACACCTACGGAGAACAGTTCAATGGCATGCATATCAACCAGACCTTCACCGGGGTCGCCATTGCCCGAGGCCGGCGCTGAACTGCTCGCCCAGGTTGCCCAGCTGCAACAGGACAACCACAAGCTGGCACGGATCAACGCGGCGCTGATCGAGCGCATCGAGTCCGGCATGGCCCAGGGTAATAACCCGTACACCACCTTTCAGCATTCGGTGGTGCTGGCCGAGCAGGTGCGCGAACGCACCGACGCGCTGAACCAGGCGATGGCCGAACTCAAGGCCAGCAACCACTTGCTGATCAACGCCCGGCTGCGCGCCGAAACCCTGCGCGGCGAACAGGCGGCGGCGCAAAAGGCCCAGGAAAGCGAACGCTGGATTCGCCTGATCACCGATAACGTCCCGGCCCTGATCGGCTACCTGAATGCTGACCTGGTCTATGAGTTCACCAACAAAGTCTATGAAGAATGGTATTGCTGGCCGCGCGGCATGATGCTCGGCCAGAGCCTGCGCGAGGTTCACAGCGAGCAGCATTGCCAGCGCCTGGACGCCTACGTCGCCCGCGCCCTGGCCGGGGAGAGCGTGACCTTCGAGTTCGCCGAGACCAACATCAATAACCAGGAGCGCTACATGCTGCGCTCCTATGTGCCGAATATGCTGGCCAGCGGCGAAGTGGTGGGGATCTTCGTGCTGATCCGCGACATCACCGAACGCCGCCGTACCGCCGAAGCCCTGCACCAGGCCTATCAGCACCTGGAGCAGCGCGTGGCCCAGCGCACCTCGGAACTCACCGCGCTTAACGACCAGTTATTGCAGGAGATCGACGAGCGCCGGCGCATGGAGGCGCGCCTGCGTGAAGCCAAACTGGAGGCGGAACAGGCCAACCTGTCGAAAACCAAATTCCTCGCCGCCGTCAGCCATGACCTGTTGCAGCCGCTGAACGCGGCGCGCCTGTTTACCAGCGCACTGCTGGAGCGGCCCAGCGAAACGTTGGTGCGCAACGTGAGCAACTCCCTGGAAGACGTGGAAAACCTGCTGGGTACCCTGGTGGATATCTCCAAGCTGGATGCCGGGGTGATCAAGGCCGACATCGCGCCGTTTGCCCTGAGTGAGTTGCTCGACAACCTGGCCGCCGAGTACACCGAATTGGCCCGCAGCGAGGGCCTGGAATTGCATTTTGTCGGCTGTTCGGCACTGGTGCGCAGCGATATTCAGTTGCTGGCGCGGATTCTGCGCAACCTGCTGAGCAATGCGATTCGCTACACCTACAAGGGGCGTGTGGTGCTGGGCTGTCGCCGCCAGCATCAGCGTTTGTCGATCCAGGTGTGGGACAGCGGCATGGGCATCGCCGAGGAGCGGTTGGAGGAAATTTTCCAGGAATTCAAGCGCGGCGATGTGCAGCGGCCCGACCAGGACCGGGGGTTGGGCCTGGGGCTGGCGATCGTGGAAAAGATCGCCGGGATCCTGGGGCATCGCGTCAGCGTCAAATCCTGGCCGGGCAAGGGCTCGATGTTCTCGGTGGAGGTGCCGTTGAGCGCCACCGCGCCCAAGTCGCTGCCAATGCTGGCCATGAGCGAGCCGATGCTCGAACGCCTGCAAGGCGCGCGGGTGTGGGTGCTGGATAACGACGCGGCGATCTGCGCGGGCATGCGCACCTTACTGGAAGGCTGGGGCTGCCAGGTGATCACCGCGTTGTCGGAGCAGGACCTGGCGCGGCAGGTGGACAACTACCATGCCGAAGCCGATTTGCTGATCGCCGACTACCACCTCGACGACGACCAGAACGGCGTCGACGCCGTCGCCCGCATCAATGGGCGCCGCGGCCGCGCGATACCGGCGCTGATGATCACCGCCAACTACAGCAATGAACTCAAGCTGCAAATTCGCGAGTTGGGGCACACGCTGATGCACAAGCCGGTACGCCCGATGAAACTCAAGACCGCCATGAGCCACCTGCTCGGCAAATGAACGCGAAATACCCACAAGTGGAGATCAAAATGTGGGAGGGGGCTTGCTCCCGATAGCGGTGGGTCAGTCGACATCATGACTGACTGATGCACCGCCATCGGGAGCAAGCCCCCTCCCACATTTGAGCAGTGTTGTGCCTGGAAGATTGGCGGCGCAGGTACGTCCGATGAAGCTCAAGACTGCCATGAGCCACCTGCTCGGCGGGCCCTGACAAACGGAGAACCAATGTGGGAGGGGGCTTGCTCCCGATAGCGGTGGGTCAGTCGACATCATAACGGACTGATACACCGCCATGGGGAGCAAGCCCCCTCCCACCTTTGATTTGTGTTGTGTCAGACGGGTCAGCGGCGCAGGTACGAGCCGAAATCGATATCCCCGGCACTGAGGATCGCCTGCACCCGGTTATGCACATTCAATTTGCGCAGGATCGCCGACACATGGGCCTTCACCGTGGTCTCGGCAATCTCCAGGGTGTAGGCGATCTGCTTGTTCGACTCGCCCTTGGTCATGCGCTCCAGCACCAGCAACTGCTTGCGCGTCAGGGCTTGCAGCAGTTCGGGGGCGAAGCCGGGGTTTTCGTTGAGGCGCCGGTGGGTGCCGGGCTTCTGGGTGCGGATGATGTCCGGCGGCAGGTACACGTTGCCGTTGAGAATCTGCTGGATCGCCTCGGTCATTTGCAGGCGCGGCGAGGACTTGGTGATAAAGCCCACGGCGCCGTAAGTGATGGCTTGCAGCACGACCTGCTTGTCCTGCTCGGCCGAGACGATCACCACCGGAATGGTCGGCGCCTCGTTGCGCAGGTTGATCAGGCCATTGAGGCCATGCATGCCGGGCATGTTCAGGTCGAGCAGGATCAGGTCGAGGTCGTCGTGTTCCTGGGTCAATGCCAGGGCGCTGTCGAGGTCGGCGGTTTCCATCACTTCGCTGCCGGGGAAGCCGTCGCTGATGACGTTATGGATCGCTTCGCGAAACAGTGGGTGATCGTCGGCAATCAGGATTTTGTACATGGCCGTTCACCTTTCTTATTGTGAGGTTTGAAATGGCTCGGGTTGGGCGACCGTCACCGGCAGCTTCGCCGCTTCCCAGGCATCCAGGCCGTCGCGATACCAGTACACAGAGGTATAGCCGAGGTTGGCGGCACGTTTTACCGCGTTCCAACTCAGCCAGCAATCGGAGCGGCAATAGAAGACCAACGGTCGCTTGAGGTCGCCGCCGCTGTAGGCATACAAGTGGCGCACGAAATAGCTTTGCCACTCCGGCGTCAGGTCGCCGTCGCCGGTATTGGCCAGCCAGTGGCTGCCGGGCAGGTTGGCGTGGGGCTGGTCTTCGATGAAACGGCCTTGCAGCCACTGGCGGCGGTACACATCGATCAGCACTGGCGCCGGGCTTTGATTGAGCAGGGTTTGCAGGGCTGCGGTATCGACAATCGTGGCGCCTGGCAGGTGGTCGGGCGTAGGGCTGCGGTACAGGCTGATGCGGTAGCCGTCGGCGGAAAACAGCGGGGTGTCGGCCTGGACGTGGGCGACGAACAGGCACAGCAGCGCCAATAGAGGCAGTCGGGCAGGCAGCATGGCAGGGCAATCCTTATCGTTATGCGCGCATTACACGTGAGTCCCGAGCCCTTGGGAATGCGACGATAGACAGGAAAACCAGTACCAAAGTAGTAGTTTTGCCGCCTTCAGCCCTTTTTGCGCAGCGCCGCATGCTGGGGATTGAAGGTCAGCACCGCCAACACCGCGAACAGCACGGTCAAGCCCAGGCACACCGCCAGGGCCAGGCCGGCGAAGCGTTCGTACAGGGCAAAGCGCACCAGCTCCACGGCGTGGGTAAACGGGTTGATCGCGCACAGCCAGTACAGCCATTCACTGGAGTCGCGCATCTTCCACAGCGGGTACAGCGCCGATGACAGGAAAAACAGCGGGAAGATCACGAAGTTCATCACCCCGGCAAAGTTCTCCAGCTGGCGAATCGCATTCGACAGCAGCAGGCCCAGGGCACTCAACATCAAGGCCACCAGCAGCAACGCCGGCAGGGCGACGACCAGCCCCATGGCCGGCGGTTGCACGCCGTACACCCAGGCGATCGCCAGGAACCCATACACCTGCAACAGCGAAATCAGCGCGGTGGCCAACAACTTGCTGCACAGCAAGAATGTGCGCGGCAGCGGGCTGGTCAGCAGCACGCGCATGCTGCCCATCTCGCGGTCGTAGACCATCGACAGCGAGCCTTGCATGCCGTTGAACAGCAGGATCATGCAGGCCAGCCCCGGGACGATGTACACCTCGTAGGGGATGTAGGTGTCGTAGGGTTCGATTACCGAGATGCCCAGCGCGGCGCGGAACCCGGCGGCGAACACCAGCAGCCACAGCAATGGGCGCACCAGCGCACTGAGAAACCGCGTGCGCTGCAACACAAAGCGCAGCCACTCGCGCAGCACGATGCCGCGCAGGCATTGCCAGTAAGCGTTCATGCCGCCGCTCCCGTCGTGGTGGGGCGAGTCAAGTGCGCGAACACGCTGCCCAGATCGCCGCCTTGCTGCGCGATCAAGGCAGCGACTTGCCCACTGGCCACCAGGCGGCCCTGATGCAGGATCATCAACCCATCGTCGGCCTGTACTTCGTCGAGCAGGTGGGTGGTCCACAACACGCTGATGCCCTGTTCGATGCACAGGCTGCGCACGTGCTGGTTCAGCGCCAGGCGGCTGGCCGGGTCGAGGCCGACGCTGGCCTCATCCAACAGCAGCAGGCGCGGCTCATGCAGCAACGCCCGGGCGATTTCCACCCGGCGCCGATGCCCGCCGTTCAGTTCGCGAACTTTTTCCCGGCGCCGTTCGGTGAGGGTCTGGCGGGCCAGTTCGGCGGCGACGCGCAGGTCGGTCTGGCGCCGCGATAAACCATGCAGCGCGGCGTGGTAGCGCAGGTTCTGTTCCACGCTTAAATCCAGGTCCAGGGTGCTTTGCTGGAACACCACACCCAGCTGGGTGAGGGCTGCACGCGGCGCCTCACGCAGGGAATGACCGCCCACGCGAATATCGCCGCTTTGCAGGTCATACAGCCGCGTGAGCAGGGCGATCAAGGTGGATTTGCCGGCGCCATTGGGCCCCAGCAGCGCCGCAAAGCGCCCTGGTGTCAGGCTGAAACTCACCTCGCACAAGGCCTGCCGTGCGCCATAGGCGAAGTTCAGGTCGCGCACCTCCAGGGCGTTCATGGCGTGACCACCACGCCCCACGGATAACGCCCGACCTTCACCGACTTGATCACCTTGAGGCTGTCCACATCGATCACCGACACATCACCGCTTACGCCGTTGGTGGCCAGCAACTGTTTCTCGTCCGGGGTAAATGCCATCTGCCACACGCGGCGGCCCACCAACAGGTAGTCGATGACCTCGAAGGTCTTGGCGTCGATCACGGCCACATGGTTGGCCGGGCCGAGGGCGACAAAGCCGTACTTGCCGTCGGCGCTGAGCTTGATGCCGACCGGCTGGACTTTGTCCGGGTGCACGCCCTTGATCTTGAAGGTCAAGGTCTTGAGGATCGCGCGGCTGGCCACGTCGAGGATGGTCACGGTGCCGCCGATTTCCGCCGAGGCCCACAGCTGCGAGCCATCGTGGTTGAACTCGACGAAACGCGGGCGCTGGTCCACCAGGGTGCTGTCGGCCAGGGTCTGGGTGCTGGTGTCGATCCAGTGCAGCATGTTGGTGGTTTCGCTGGTGTTCACCGCCCACTTGCCATCCGGGCTCACGGCCATGCCTTCGGGTTCGACGCCGACGTTGATCTGGCCGAGCACCTTGGAGGTCTCGGTGTCGATCACGGTGACCAGCGCATCGTCTTCGTTGGACACGTACAGCCAGCGGTTATTGGGGTGCAGGGCGAACTGCTCGGGGTCTTTGCCGGAGGGCAGTTCCTTGATGATCCTGCGCGTGGCCACGTCCATCACCTGGACGCGGTCCGAGTCGCTGGCGCAGATGTACAGCAGCTTGTTGTCATGGGACAGCAGCAAGCCTCGCGGACGCTGGCCGACCTTGAGGGTGTCGGTGACTTGCAGGGTCTGCATGTCGATCAGGCTCAGGCTGTTGTCTTTCTCGTTGGAGACCCAGGCGGTACTGGCCACGGCGTGCCCGGCGGCAAGCAGCAGGGCGCATGGGAGCAGGGTGCGGCGCATGGCGGATTCCTTATTATTGTGGGTAGGCGATCAAGGGAAGCGGCAGGTCACCTCGGGTTTGTCATAGCCCAGGCTGTCCATTTCGTTGGTGGGGTGCAGGAAGCCGTCCTGGGGCGAGGTGCTGACCAGCGCGCGGGGCTGCACGATGGGAATCGGCTGGCGCAGTTGGCCGTTCCAGGGGCGGTAACTGAGCTTGCGGCCCTTGAACCCGTCCAGGGGCAGTTGCTCGCTGATTTCCACTTGGCGGATCGCCATGGGCTCGACCTGGCGCAACTTGCTCACTGCACTGGCGACGCTGCGCACGGCCATCCAGGAGGCGAAGTCGCGGTCGTTCATCCAGCGCCCGGCCAGGGCCTCGAAGCGTTTCTGCAATTGGGCGGCGCCGTAGGTCTCGACGGTTTTGTGCCAGCCGGTGGGCGTCAGGCCCTGGGTGCCGGCGACGGGGCGCGGGTACCAGGTCTGGTAGGGCACGTACTCGCCGAAGTCGCCGCGCTCGTCGGCCACCAGCACCACGTCGTATTCGGCGGTCTGGGTGAACAGCGGCATATCCGCCTGGGCGCTGCGGCGTTGGTCGTTATCGAAGCGCCAGGCCTTTTCCGCCACCAGCTGCACGCCGAAGCGTTTGGCGGCGCGACGCAGGGCGGCGGCGTAGGCCTGGTCATCCTCGGTGGGGCCGACGATCAGCAGCGCTTTCTGCCATTTGCGCACTACCAGGAACTGCGCCAGGGCATCGGCGAGCATCGCGCGGCTGGGCAGGGTATGCAGCACGTTGCCCAGGCAGTCGCTGCTGCGCAGTCGGTCATCCGGGCTGCCGGCATTGAACAGCAGGCTGTCGGGCAGGGCTGCGCTGAGTTGGCGCAGGCTGGCGGCGGGTGCGTTGATCACGAACAGGCGCAGGCCCTGGGCATGCTGGGCCTGGGCGGCGGCGAGCAGGGCGTCCGGGGTGTCCACCGTGGCGGTCGTCAGGCTGTAGCGCTGGTTGAGAAAGGCGCCAGTGCTGTTGCTGTCGATGATCGCCAGTTCAGCGCCACGCTGCCCGGCATCGGCGGGCTCGGGAATCACATTCGACAGCAGCGGGCCCGGATCGGGCCGATAACCCAGGTAGCCGATCTGCACCTGCAAGGGCGCTTCAGCGGCCTGGCCGGTGGCGGCCCAGGCGATCGCCAGCAGGCAGATCACGGCGTAGGGGGCGAGCTGGCGCATAGGGCACTCCATGACAGGTAGCGCCAGCATAGGAACCCTGAACGTCGCTGCAAATATGCAGAAAGTAGCGCTGGGGCAGTACCAAGGTAGTAGCCCCGGGCGCGCCGTGGGGTTTTAGCATGGAGCACCACGGGCTCTATCCACAGGAGTGACACCAGCATGCGCGTCTTGTCGGCCTTGTGGCGCATCAACCTATGGGTGTGCGGCTTCTTCATCCTGGTGACCTGCGCCTGCACCGCGCTGTTGCTGCACCAGGCCCTGGCCGACGTGGAGCGCGAGCTGCAATCGGCCGAAGCGGTGGTGCACTACCTGAGCGAAACCGCCGCGCGCGACCCGGCCAGCCTGCAACCCCACCTCACCGCGAGTTTGCGCCATGTCCGCGTGCACTGGCTGGCGAGCGGCGACACCGTGCAAGCGCCGGACGCGGACGGGCTGGACGCCTGGCTCGGGCAGCTATTGTTTGCCGAGGCGCGGCGCAGTGCCCAGGTGCTGGACTTGCCGGACGGCCGGCGTGTGTCCATCGCTGTCGACCCACGGGATGAAATCGACGAGGTCTGGGACTCCCTGCAACAACTGCTGGGCCTGTGCGCCCTGGCCCTGGCCCTGAGCCTGTTGACCATCCGCTGGGCGGTGCGCCGGGGCATGGGCGTGCTGGATGAATTGCTGCGTGCGCTGCAACAGGTGTGCGCCGGCCAGCTCAATGTGCGCCTGCGCAGCCAAGGCGCGCCGGAAGCACGCCAACTGGCGCTGCACTTCAACCGCATGACCGACGCCCTGGAGCAGGCGCGCACCGATAACACCCGGCTTACCCAAACCCTGCTGGCGGTGCAGGAGCGGGAACGCACCCACCTGGCCCAGACCCTGCACGATGACCTCGGCCAATACCTGGCCGGCATTCGCGCCCAGGCCTGCCTGTTGCGCCTGGCCACCGACCAGCCGCACCTGCTGGCGCCCACGGTGACGCAACTCGAGGATCACTGCGAGCACTTGCAGCGAGGCTTCCGGGCACTGGTCCACGACCTTTATCCGGTGGCCCTGCAACACCTGCCGATGGCCGAGGCGTTTGCGCTGCTGGTCACCCAGTGGCAGGCCAGCCACGGCATTCCCTGCCACCTGCAGGTCAGCACCGACCTGCCGCTGTTGCCCGGCGCCAGCAAGACCCATCTGTACCGCCTGCTCCAGGAAGCCCTGACCAACATCCTGCGGCATGCCGACGCCAGCCAGGTGCACGTGCGCCTGCAACATCGCGGTTCGCGCCTGCGCCTGTGGGTGCGCGATAACGGTCGCGGCGCAGACACGCCCCAGCGGCCCGGCGTGGGCCTGTATTCGATGGCCGAACGCGCCCGCTGCCTGGGCGGCGAATTGAAGATCATCAGCCACCCCGGCGCCGGCTGGGCATTGGCGTTGAACATGCCGTTGGAGGCCTCATGAATATTCTGTTGGTGGATGACCACGCGGTGGTACGCCAGGGCTATGCCAGCCTGTTGCGTGCGCTGCTGCCGGCCGTTGAAGTGCGCGAGGCGGCCAGTGGCGAAGAGGCGTTGAGCCGGGTCCAGGAAGCGCTGCCGCACCTGGTGATCATGGACTTCGGCCTGCCGGGCATCAGCGGCCTGGAAACCACCCGGCGCCTGCGCCAGCGCCTGCCGCACCTGCGCGTGCTGTTTTTCAGCATGCACGACGAGTTGCCCCTGGTGCGCCAGGCCCTGGAGGCGGGCGCCTCGGGCTACCTGACCAAAACCTCGGCACCCGAGGTGTTGATCGAAGCGGTGCGGCGCATCCTCGACGGCCACGCCTATATCGAACAGGCCCTGGCCACTGAACTGGCCTATACGCCCGGTGATCAACGTTTGCAGGGCATGACCCCGCGCGAGCTGGAAATCTTCCTGATGCTGGCCAGGGGCACGCCGCCCCGAGCGATTGCCGACCAGTTGAATATCAGCAGCAAGACCGTGTCCAATCACCTGACCTTGCTCAAGAGCAAATTGCAGGTGAGTTCCCATGCCGAGCTGGTGCACCTGGGGATCGACATGGGGGTGGTGCGGGTGGTTGGGTAACCGGGTGTGCGCGGGGGTTCTAGCGATCCCAGGTGGTGGGGCAGTCGATGCAGCCTTCCATATTGGCATCCTGGAAGTTCGCGTAGTGCTGGCGGCTGCCGGTGAGGGTGGCCTGTTCCAGGTTGCTCTCGCCGAGCTTGGCTTCCTGCAGGTTGGCATCGCTGAGGTCGGCACCTTGCAGGTCGGCCTTGCTCAGCCAGGTCATTTCCAGGTCGGCCGCACGCAGGTTGGCCTTGTGCATTTTCGCCCCGGACAGCCGCGCAAATTGCAGGTAGGCCGCGCTGAGGTTGGCGTTTTCGAACTGTGCGCCCTGGGCGAACAGGCCCCAACCCTGGATCGCCATCAACGTGGCGCCGCTGAAGTCGGCCAGGCGCAGGTTGGCCTGTTGCAGGCTGGCGCGGGTCAGGTTGGCGCCTTGCAGTCGGGCTTTTTCCAGGTTGGCCAGGTCGAGGTTGGCATGGCGCAGATCCGCCTCGCGCAGGTCGGCGCCGGCCAGGTTCATCTTGCTCAAGTCCTGGTTGCGCAAGTTGGCGCCCTTGAGGTTGGCGCCAGGGCATTGGCTGTGTTCGGCGATGGTGCAGCCGTTGATGATCAGCGGCGCATCGTCGCCATCCTCGGCGTGGGCCACGGGCAGGCAGAGCAGGAGTAACAAGGGCAGGTAGTTCATCGTGCGACCTCTGGGGATCCTGTGGTAAGCGGGCTTGCTGTGGTGAGTGGGCTTGCTGTGGTGAGCGGGCTTGCTGTGGTGAGCGGGCTTGCCCCGCGCTGGGCTGCGAAGCGGCCCCGGCATTCCTCCAGCACCACCGTGCGCTCAGGTTCTACGACTGCTGCGCAGCCGAGCGCGGGGCAAGCCCGCTCACCACAAGGGAAGAAGCCGCCTGCTGCAAAAAGCGGCCCGGCATTCTCGCGGGGGTTATTTTTGCGCGGTCTTTTGATCCCAGCTCGGGATCTTGAACACCCAGAACGACCCGCCTTGTGCCACCGGCTTGGTCAGCTCCGCCATGTCGCCGCCCCACAATGGCACCGCGCCGCCGTAGCCGACGGTGACGCCGACATACTGCTCGCCATCCTGCTCCCAGGTGATCGGCGGCGAGACGATGCCGCTGCCGGTCTGGAACTTCCACAGCTCCTTGCCGGTTTTCGCGTCGAAGGCCTTGAAGAAACCGTCGCCTGTACCGGTAAACACCAGGTTGCCCTTGGTCGCCAACACGCCGGCCCACAGCGGCAAGGCTTCCTTGTGCTCCCACACCACCTTGCCGGTGGTCGGGTTCATTGCCCGCAGGGTGCCGACGTGGTCGTCATACATGCGCTTGATGCGAAAACCCATGCCCAGGTACGCCGAGCCCTTCTTGTAGTTGACCTCTTCGGTCCAGTATTCCTCTTTCCACTGGTTGCCCGGAATGTAGAACAGGCCGGTGTCCTGGCTGTAGGCCATGGGGTTCCAATTCTTGCCCCCCAGGAACGGCGGCGAGACCTCCACCGGTTTGCCTTTGGTTTCACCCGGCAAGGGCTTGGCCGGGCGCTGGCCTTCGTTCTCCACCGGACGCCCGGTCTTCAGATCGATATGGCTGGCCCAGGTGATGTTGTCGACGAAGGGGAAGGCGTTCTGCAGCTTGCCGTTGTTGCGGTCTACCACGTAGAAGAAACCGTTGCGGTCGGCGTGACCGGTGGCCTTGACCACTTTGCCGTCCTTGTCCTTGTAGTCGAACAGCACCAGCTCGTTGTTGCCGGAGAAGTCCCAGGCGTCGTTCGGGGTGTGCTGGTAGAACCACTTCACTTCGCCGGTGCTCGGGTCGACGCCGACCTGGCCCGAGGTGTAGAGGCTGTCGAAGTCGTGGGGGTTGCCGTCCTTGGCGGTGCGCGCCCAGGTGTTCCACGGGCCAGGGTTGCCGGCGCCGACGATGATCGTGTTGGTCTCGGCATCGAAGCTTGCGCTCTGCCAAGGGGCGCCGCCGCCGTGGCTCCAGGCCTCGACCTTGCCGGTTGCGGTGGTCGGGTCATCCGGCCACGAAGGCGCCTTGACGTCGCCGGTGGTGGTGCTGTCCTTGCCGTTGAGGCGGCCCATATGGCCTTCCACGAACGGGCGCATCCACACTTCTTCCCCGGTGTCCGGGTCGCGGGCAAACAGCTGGCCGACCACGCCGAACTCATCGCCGGAGCTGCCGTGGATCAGCAGCACCTTGCCGCTGACCTTGTCTTTGATCAGCACCGGGGCGCCGGTCATGGTGTAGCCGGCGGCGTGGTCGCCGAACTTCTTGTTCC
This sequence comes from Pseudomonas sp. 8 R 14, assembly GCF_900005955.1. Taxonomy (NCBI): domain Bacteria; kingdom Pseudomonadati; phylum Pseudomonadota; class Gammaproteobacteria; order Pseudomonadales; family Pseudomonadaceae; genus Pseudomonas; species Pseudomonas sp. 8 R 14. The sequence continues at coordinate 13,478 of NZ_CVTH01000080.1, forward strand.
ACACCACTTTGCCGGTGTGCTTGTCGAGGGCGATCAGGCGCGCGTCGAGGGTGCCGAAGTAGATCTTGTCGCCGAAGATCGCCGCACCACGGTTGACCACGTCGCAGCATGGGCGAATGTTGTCGGGCAGGCGGTGGTTGTAGGTCCACAGGCGCTTGCCGGTCTTGGCGTCGAGGGCGAACACGCGGGAATAGGAGCCGGTGACGTAGACCACGCCGTCGCTGACGATGGCCTGGGATTCCTGGCCGCGTTGCTTCTCATCGCCGAACGAGTAGGACCAGGCCGGGGTGAGCTTGAACACGTTCTTGTCGTTGACCTGGGCCAGCGGGCTCCAGCGCTGGGCGTTGGTGCCCATGCCGTATTGCAGCACGTCCTGGGTAGTCAGGTGGTCGTTGGCGATGTCTTCCCAGGTGACGTTGTGCGTCGGCTTGGCGGGTTCGGCGGCGGCAAACGTTGCCGCACTGAGGGACAGGCTGCCCACCAGCACGAAGGCTTGCACGGCAAGGCTTAAAGGTGAGCGGGCGGGTAGCGATCTTATTGTCATGGTTGCAGTTCCCAGTGGAGGTTTTGGCCTGCACAGGGTGGAACGCCGGGGCGCCGGGCGGATACGGAAAAACTCCCGCTGTGGCCGGGAAGACTTCCCGAGGCGCCGCTGTTTTAGGCGTGCCCCACAAGCCCTACTACCAAGGGAGGAGAGGGCGGCCACCAAAGCAGCATACGGCCTATGTCCCGGGGTTTCTAAGATGGTTGCCATAGCCTCTGCAATGAGGTTTTGCGTGCAATCCTGAGGGCAAAAATAATGACAACAAAACACAATGCCTTGCTCGTCGCCGGGCTGTTGGTCGGTGTGATCGCCGGGGGCTCCGCCTGGGCCCATGGCAACGTGGTCCCGCAAGCGGTGGAAACCAAGGGCCTGACCTCGATCAAGGACGCCGGCGTACCGGTCAACGAAGACGGCTGGGCGGCGGTCAACCCGTACCGCACCTCGCCTGAACACGACCGCGCCGTGGAAATCGGCTCGTCCGCCTACAACCAGAACTGCGCCGCCTGCCACGGCCTGGAAGCCAAGTCCGGCGGTATCGCCCCCGACCTGCGCATGCTCGATGTGGGCGAAGCCGGTGATGAGTGGTTCGTCGAGCGCGTGCGCCATGGCGCGGTGCGTGACGGTCGCGTGTACATGCCGAAAATGGCCGACTACCTGAGCCAGGAAGCCTTGTGGGCCGTGCGCACCTACCTGGACAGCGTGCACGTCGAGGAGTAAGCCATGCGCCTGTTCGCTTATGTGCTTGGCCTGGCCCTGCTGTGTTGCCAGCCGGCACAGGCGCAGGTGCGCAGCTATGACCAGATGATCGCCGCCGGCGAAATCAACGTGGCGGTGTACAAGGACTTTGCCCCCTACAGTTTCGAAGACGGCGCCACCGCGCGCGGGGTCGACGTGGAACTGGCCCAGGCCCTGGCCACGGCGCTGGGGGTACGGCTCACGTTGATCTGGGCGCCGGCCGGCGAGAAGCTCGACGACGACCTGCGCGACTACATCTGGCGCGGCAGCCCGTTGCACAACCAGCAACTGGCCGACCTGATGATGCGCGCGCCCTACGACCGCGATTACGCACAAAAGCGCAACGACCAAGGCGAACTGGAAAACGGCCATGTGGTGATGTTCGGGCCGTACCAGAACGAACAATGGCAGGTGGCTTATGACCGTCGGCGCCTGGACACGGTTGCCAGCGTGGCGGTGTTCGAGCAGCACCCGATTGGCGTCGAAGTCGACAGCGTGCCGTCGTTCTACCTCACCTCGGTGTTCAACGGCATGCTCGCCGCCAAGACCCATCACTACCCCGACGTACCCCAGGCCTTTGCGGCGATGAAAGCCGGTGAGGTCGATGCGGTGATGGCGATGCGCGGCGAAGTCGATTGGCAGGTGCACGAGGCCCATGACCCGCAACTGGCCCTGGCCGAAAACGCCTACCCGAACATGGGCAAGCAACGCTGGGAGATCGGCATGGCGGTGCACGAGAGCAATCGCCAGTTGGCCTACGCGGTGGAAGAGGCGCTGGAAGGCCTGATCCGCGACGGCGCGGTGCAAGCCATCTATGCCCGTTACGGCCTGCAGTACGAAGTGCCCGAGATGTATCAATAGGAGCAGGCGATGAACTGGCGATTGAGCTGCATCCTGGCCTGCTGGCTGCCGCTGGCGGCGCACGCCGTGGAGGTCGATCCGGTGCCGTCGGTGATGTGGGACTTCTATCACAAGCAGTTCCTGGCGCTGGCGCCGTTCGTGTTCGACGACCGAGTCAAGCTGCTTGCGCCGCCGTTTGCCGAAGATGCGCGTCAGGTGCCCCTGGAAATCGATGCACGGGCCTTCAGCGGCCATGTGGTAAAGATCCTCGCCTGGGCTGAGCTCAACCCGTTGCCGAAAATCGTCGACTTCCAGCCCAAGGCCGGGGTGCTGCCGTGGCTGTCGCTGCGGATTCGTATCGAGCAGGCCACGCCGTTGCGGGCGGCGGTGCTCACCGATGACGGCCTGTGGCACGTGGGCTCGACCCTGATCGACGCGGCCGGTGGCGGCTGCACCGCGCCCAGCGTGGTACGCACCCAGCCGGGCTGGGAAGAGCACATCGGCGAAGTGCTCGGCGGCCGTTACCCGCGTGGCGAGTTCAGCCGGGTGCGTGTGCAGGTGGCGCACCCGATGGACAACGGCATGGTCAGCGGCATCCCCGAGTTTTTTATCAACCATGCACAACTGCGCGGCCAGGACGGCCAGGTGCTGGCTGACCTTGAGTTGTTCCCGGCGGTCAGCGAAAACCCCAACCTGGCCTTCGACATCGACGCGCCGGGGCCCACCCGCCTGGTGTTGCGCGACAACAGCGGCAATGAGTTCGACGCGGCCATCCCCTGACCAGAAGGAGCGCGGCATGCGCTGGATTCTATTGTTATGCCTGGGCCTGAGCCTGCCCGCCCTGGCGGACCTCGACTACGCCCTCAAGCCCCGGCTGATCGCCGACGACACCTGGCTGCTCGAAGGCAGCACCGACAGTTTTGCCAAGGCCAATGGCGGCAATATCGTCAACACCGCCTTCATCGTCACCGAGGCCGGTGTGGTGGTGATCGACACCGGACCGTCGCGGCGCTACGGCGAAGCCATGCGCGAGGCCATCGCCCGTGTCACCCCCAAACCGGTGATCCAGGTGCTGATTACCCATCATCACCCCGACCATGCGCTCGGCAACCAGGCCTTCAAGGACATGCCCATCGGCGCCCTGGCCGAGACCACGCGGCTGCTGCACGAGCAGGGCGACGGCATGGCGGAAAACCTCTATCGCATGGTTGGCGACTGGATGCGCGGCACCGAGGTGGTGTTGCCCACCCAGGTGCTGGAACCCGGTGTGCTGAGCGTCGGCCGCCACGACTTGCGCCTGCTTGCGCTCAGCGGTCACACCGGCGCCGACCTGGCGATCTTCGACCAGAGCACCGGCGTGCTGTTTGCCGGCGACCTGGTGTTTTACCAGCGCGCCCTCACCACCCCCAACAGCCCGGGGCTGGCGGTGTGGCTGGCTGACCTCGGCACCCTGCAAGCCTTGCCCTGGACCCTGATCGTGCCCGGCCATGGCCCGGTGGCCAGCGACGCGCAACCCTTTACGCAGATGCGCGACTACCTGACCTGGCTTGACCAACTGCTGCGTGACGGCGCGGCCCAGGGCAGCGACATGGCCGAGATGATCCGCAGCCCCATCCCCGCACGCTTCGCGGCGATCAGCCTGAGCCGCTATGAACTGATCCGCAGCGTCAGCCACCTGTACCCGCGTTACGAGCGCGAGCAGATGCAACGCGTGGATTCGGCGCGCTGACCCGCTACTAAGGAACTAGCAAACTCGATACTGCGGTCAATTGTGACAACGGCCCCTGCGCCCAAGAATCTGCACCAGACCGGGAAAATTTCCCGGGTATAACAAAAAACCGCAGAGGTAGCCGTCATGACCCAACCCGCACGTCGCCAACCCTTCGCCTTGAGTGTGTTGCTCGGTGCCATCCTGTTGTCTGGCCAGGCCATGGCCTCGGTCACCGATGAGGACATCCTCCAGGACCCTAAAAACCCCGGGCAGATCGTCACCAACGGCCTCGGCGTGCAGGGCCAGCGCTACAGCCCCCTCGATACCCTGAACGTCGACAACGTCAAGGAACTGCGCCCGGTCTGGGCGTTTTCCTTTGGCGGCGAGAAGCAGCGTGGGCAACAGGCGCAGCCGATGATCAAGGATGGGGTGATGTACCTCACCGGTTCCTACTCGCGGGTGTTCGCGGTGGATGCGCGTACCGGCAAGAAGCTCTGGCAGTACGATGCGCGTCTGCCCGATGACATCCGCCCGTGCTGTGACGTGATCAACCGTGGCGTGGCGTTGTACGGCGACCTGGTGTTCTTCGGCACCCTCGACGCCAAGCTGGTGGCGCTGAACAAAGACACCGGCAAAGTGGTGTGGAGCAAGCAGGTCGCCGACCACAAGGAAGGCTACTCGATCAGTGCCGCGCCCCTGGTGGTCAACGGCAAGCTGATCACCGGCGTGGCCGGTGGCGAATTCGGCGTGGTCGGCAAGATCCAGGCCTATGACCCGAAAAACGGCGAGCTGCTGTGGAGCCGCCCGACGGTCGAAGGTCATATGGGTTATGTCTACAAGGACGGCAAAGCCGTGGAAAACGGCATCTCCGGTGGCGAGGCGGGCAAGACCTGGCCGGGCGACCTGTGGAAAACCGGCGGCGCGGCACCGTGGCTGGGCGGCTACTACGACCCGGAAACCAACCTGCTGCTGTTCGGCACCGGCAACCCGGCGCCGTGGAACTCGCACCTGCGCCCCGGCGACAACCTCTACTCGTCCTCGCGCCTGGCGCTGAACCCGGACGACGGCACCATCAAGTGGCACTTCCAGAGCACGCCCCACGACGGCTGGGACTATGACGGCGTCAACGAGCTGATCTCCTTCAATTACACCGAAGGCGGCAAGGAAATCAAAGCGGCAGCCACCGCCGACCGCAACGGCTTCTTCTACGTGCTCGACCGCACCAACGGCAAGTTCATCCGTGGCTTCCCGTTTGTCGACAAGATCACCTGGGCCACCGGCCTGGATAAGGACGGTCGACCGATCTACAACGAAGCCAGCCGCCCAGGTGCGCCGGGCAGCGAAACCAAGGGCACCTCGGTGTTTGTCGCGCCGGCGTTCCTCGGTGCGAAGAACTGGATGCCGATGGCCTATAACCGCGACACCGGGCTGTTCTATGTGCCGTCCAACGAGTGGGGCATGGACATCTGGAACGAAGGCATCGCCTACAAGAAGGGCGCGGCGTTCCTTGGCGCCGGCTTCACCATCAAGCCGCTGAACGAAGACTACATCGGCGTACTGCGCGCCATCGACCCGAAGACCGGCAAGGAAGTCTGGCGCCACAAGAACTTCGCGCCGCTGTGGGGCGGGGTGCTGACCACCAAGGGCAACCTGGTGTTCACCGGCACGCCGGAAGGCTTCCTGCAGGCGTTCAACGCCAAGACCGGCGAGAAGGTCTGGGAATTCCAGACCGGCTCCGGCGTGCTCGGCTCGCCTGTGACCTGGGAAATGGACGGCGAACAGTACGTCTCGGTGCTCTCCGGCTGGGGCGGCGCCGTGCCGTTGTGGGGCGGTGAAGTGGCCAAGCGCATCAAGGACTTCAACCAGGGCGGCATGCTCTGGACCTTCAAGCTGCCCAAAGAGCTGGTCGCCAAGCACTGAATCTACGACCAAATGACAAGTGCCCCCCTGCCAACGGCGCATTCGCCCGCCAGCGGGGGCTCTTTACTATCGGGTCATCGCCTGTTGACCGACAGGCCCGGACCCAGACAGAGGCTTTAACATGATCTACGCACAACCTGGCACCCCTGGCGCCATCGTCAGCTTCAAGCAGCGCTACGGCAATTACATCGGCGGCGAGTTCGTCGCCCCGCTCAGTGGTGAGTACTTCACCAACACCTCGCCGGTGACCGGTGAAGTGATCGCCGAATTCCCGCGCTCCAACGCCGCCGATATCGACAAGGCCCTTGACGCTGCCCATGCCGCCGCCGACGCCTGGGGCAAGACTTCGCCCCAGGATCGCTCCCTGGTGCTGCTGAAAATCGCCGACCGTATCGAGCAGCACCTCGAAGTGCTGGCCGTGACCGAAAGCTGGGACAACGGCAAGGCCGTGCGTGAAACCCTCAACGCCGACGTGCCCCTGGCCGCCGACCACTTCCGCTACTTCGCCGGCTGCATCCGCGCCCAGGAAGGCGGCGCCGCCGAGATCAACGAACACACCGCGGCCTATCACTTCCATGAGCCATTGGGCGTGGTCGGGCAGATTATTCCGTGGAACTTCCCGCTGCTGATGGCCGCCTGGAAACTCGCCCCGGCCCTGGCCGCCGGTAACTGCATCGTGCTCAAGCCGGCCGAGCAGACGCCGCTGTCGATCATGGTGTTTGCCGAGTTGATCAATGACCTGCTGCCACCGGGCGTGCTGAATATCGTCCAGGGCTTTGGCCGCGAAGCCGGGGAGGCGCTGGCCACCAGCAAGCGCATTGCCAAGATCGCGTTCACCGGCTCGACCCCCATCGGTGCGCACATCATGCATGCGGCCGCCGAGAACCTCATTCCCTCCACCGTGGAACTAGGCGGCAAGTCGCCGAACATCTTCTTCGAAGACATCATGCAGGCTGAGCCGCAGTTCATCGAAAAAGCCGCCGAAGGCCTGGTGCTGGCGTTCTTCAACCAGGGCGAAGTGTGCACCTGCCCGTCGCGGGCGCTGGTGCAGGAGTCGATCTACGACGACTTCATGAAAGTGGTGATGAAGAAGATCGTCAAGATCAAGCGCGGCAACCCGCTGGACACCGAGACCATGGTCGGCGCCCAGGCGTCCGAGCAGCAATACGACAAGATCCTCTCCTACCTCAAGATCGCCCAGGAAGAGGGCGCCGAGCTGCTCACCGGCGGCGCGGCCGAGCGCCTGGAGGGCGACCTGTCCAGCGGTTACTACATCCAGCCGACCCTGCTCAAGGGCCACAACAAGATGCGTGTGTTCCAGGAAGAAATCTTCGGCCCGGTGGTGGGTATCACCACCTTCAAGGACGAAGCCGAAGCCCTGGCGATTGCCAACGACAGCGAATTCGGCCTCGGCGCCGGGCTGTGGACCCGCGACATCAACCGCGCCTACCGCATGGGCCGGGCGATCAAGGCCGGTCGCGTGTGGACCAACTGTTATCACCTGTACCCGGCGCATGCAGCGTTTGGCGGCTACAAGAAATCGGGCGTGGGGCGTGAGAACCACAAGATGATGCTCGATCACTACCAGCAGACCAAGAATTTGCTGGTGAGCTACGACATCAATCCACTGGGTTTCTTCTGATTCCAACTTGAAATGCAATCAAGTGTGGGAGGGGGCAAGTCGAATCGTCGCACCGCCCCTCCCACATTTTGCTCCCTGTACATTCGCGACTAATGCAGTGCGGCATTTACTTCGAAAGTAGCATTCGCACCCCCAATCCCCCCATGCATTAATGCCTTTACCGGAATCTTCCGGCACAACAAGAGGACTCTGCCCATGTGGACCAAACCCGCCTTCACCGACCTGCGTATCGGCTTCGAAGTGACCATGTACTTCGCCAGCCGCTGATCCATCTCCGGCCAGCCTCGCGCTGGCCGGTGCCCTATTGGGAATGACCCTTTGGTCTGATTGCAAACGCCTGCGAATGGGTTAGTGTGGAGCGCATCTCCCAAAAATAATAACAACAGGCTTTCCAATGAGCCCCAATCTGAGCCTCCTGCGTAAATTCGTCTCGCCTGAAATCATCTTCGGTGCCGGCTGTCGGCACAACGTCGGTAACTACGCCAAGACCTTTGGTGCGCGCAAGGTCCTGGTGGTCAGCGACCCCGGTGTGATCGCCGCCGGATGGGTCGCCGATGTGGAAGCCAGCCTGCAGGCCATCGGCATCGACTACTGCCTGTACAGCGCCGTGTCGCCCAACCCGCGCGTCGAGGAAGTGATGCTCGGTGCCGAGGTGTACCGGGAAAACCATTGCGACGTGATCGTGGCCATCGGCGGCGGCAGCCCCATGGACTGCGGCAAGGCCATCGGCATTGTGGTCGCCCATGGGCGCTGCATCCTCGAGTTCGAAGGCGTGGACACCATCCGCGTGCCGAGCCCGCCACTGATCCTGATCCCCACCACCGCCGGCACCTCGGCGGATGTCTCGCAGTTCGTGATCATTTCCAACCAGCAGGAACGCATGAAGTTCTCCATCGTCAGCAAGGCGGTGGTGCCGGATGTGTCGCTGATCGACCCGGAAACCACGGCGAGCATGGACCCGTTCCTGTCCGCCTGTACTGGCATCGACGCGCTGGTGCATGCGATCGAGGCGTTCGTGTCCACCGGCCATGGCCCGCTGACCGACCCCCATGCGCTGGAAGCCATGCGCCTGATCAACGGCAACCTGGTGCAGATGATCGCCAACCCCGGTGACATTGCCCTGCGCGAGAAGATCATGCTCGGCAGCATGCAGGCGGGGTTGGCGTTCTCCAATGCGATCCTCGGCGCGGTGCATGCCATGTCCCACAGCCTCGGCGGGTTTCTCGACCTGCCCCATGGTTTGTGCAACGCGGTGCTGGTGGAACACGTGGTGGCGTTCAACTACAACTCGGCGCCGGAGCGCTTCAAGGTGATTGCCGAGACCTTCGGCATCGATTGCCGTGGTCTCAACCACCGACAGATCTGTGGGCGCCTGGTGGAACACCTGATTGCCCTGAAACACGCCATCGGCTTCCATGAAACCCTCGGCCTGCATGGCGTGCGCGTGGCGGACATTCCGTTCCTGTCCCAGCATGCGATGCACGACCCGTGCATCCTCACCAACCCGCGCGAGTCCAGCCAGCGTGATGTCGAGGTGGTGTATGGCGAAGCGCTCTGACGACCAGCAACAGGCCCTCGCCGGTCTGTTGGGCCTGGGTAATCACTCGGCGCGCAAGAGCCACTACCCGGAACTCACCGCGCGTCTCGACGAGCTGGAGGCCGAGCGCAACCGCTATATCCGTCTCAACGATGAGCTGGAGCAGCGCGTGGCGGCGCGCACCGATGAACTGCTGGAAGCCAACCGCAACCTGCAACAGCAGATCGCCCAGCGCGAGCAGGTCGAGCAGGAGCTGCGTGACGCCCGCGATGCCGCCGAGGCCGCCAACCGCAGCAAGGACAAATACCTCGCCGCCGCCAGCCATGACCTGTTGCAGCCACTCAACGCCGCGCGACTGCTGATCTCCACCTTGCGCGAGCGCAAGCTGCCCAGCGTCGAACAAGTGCTGGTGGAACGTACGCACCAGGCCCTGGAAGGCGCCGAGGATTTGCTCACCGACCTGCTGGATATTTCGCGGCTCGACCAGGCGGCGGTCAAGCCCGATGTGGCGCTGTATCGCCTGGATGAGCTGTTTGCGCCGCTGGTCTCGGAGTTCCAGTCGGTGGCGCTGGCGGCCGGGCTGAACCTGCGCGCGCGTACCGGCCATTATGCGATTCGCACCGACCTGCGCCTGGTGACGCGGATCCTGCGTAACTTCCTCAGCAACGCCTGTCGCTACACCGACGAGGGCTGCATCCTGCTCGGCGCGCGCCGCCGTGGCGATCGCCTGCGCCTGGAGGTGTGGGACACCGGGCGCGGCATCGCGGCCGACCGCCTCGACGCGATCTTCCTCGAGTTCAACCAGCTCGACGTCGGCCGTGCCTCGGACCGCAAAGGCGTAGGGCTGGGCCTGGCGATTGTCGAGCGCATCGCCGAGATCCTCGGCTACCCGGTGGCAGTCCGTTCGTGGCCGGGGCGCGGCTCGATGTTCAGCATCGAGGTGCCCATCAGCGAAGAGATGCCCCTGGCGATCAGCCAACTGCCGGTGCTGCCGACCACGGGTAACCCGCTGCCGGGGCGGCGTTTGCTGGTAATCGACAACGAGGTGAGCATCCTCGACAGCATGCGCGCGCTGCTGGGGCAGTGGGGCTGCGAGGTAATTACCGCCACCGACCAGGCCGGGGCGTTGCTGGCTTTGCAGGGCAGGGCGCCGGAGCTGATCCTCGCCGACTACCACCTTGACCATGGGGTGGTGGGTTGTGCGGTGGTCAAGCACCTGCGCGAGCATTTCGCGCAGAACATCCCCGCCGTGATCATCACCGCCGACCGCACTGACCAGTGCCGCCGCGCGCTGCGCCGCCTGGACGCGCCGTTGCTGAACAAACCGCTCAAGCCCGGCAAGTTGCGGGCGGTATTGAGCCAGTTATTGACCTAGGGTGTTGATACCCGTCAACACCTGTTGCGGCGCTTTGCCCCATGCTGCCTCCCTGATTCAGAGCCCGACGGAGCCCGCCATGAACGCCCCCGCAACAACCGCAGCCTCTTTCAAGTTGCCCCTGGGCCTGGTGATCGGCGTACTGGTGATGGTCGGCGTGCTGCTGTTGCCGCTGCCCGCCGACCTGCCGGTGGCCGGGCAGCGCATGCTGGCGATCCTCGCGTTTGCGGTGGTGGTGTGGATCACCGAGGCCGTGTCCTATGAAGCCAGCGCGATCATGATCACCTCGCTCATGGCGTTTTTGCTCGGCACCGCGCCGTCGCTGCAAGACCCCACGCACCTGATCGGCTCCAGCCCGGCCATCAGCATGGCGCTTACCGGCTTTTCCAACCCGGCACTGGCCCTGGTGGCGGGCGCGTTGTTCATTGCGGCGGCCATGACCCACACCGGCCTGGACCGGCGCATCGCCCTGGTGACCCTGACCCGCGTCGGCACCAGCACGCGGGGCATTCTGCTCGGGGCGATTGCGGTGACGATCCTGCTCAGCCTCGTGGTGCCCAGCGCCACGGCGCGCAGCGCCTGTGTGGTGCCGATCATGATGGGCGTGGTCGCCGCATTTGGCGTGGACAAGCGCTCCAACATCGCCGCCGGCCTGATGATCGTGGTGGCCCAGGGCACCAGCATCTGGAACGTCGGCATCCAGACCGCCGCCGCGCAAAACCTGCTGACCGTGGGCTTTATGGACAAGATGCTCGGCCAGCGTGTGTCGTGGATCGACTGGCTGATCGCTGGCGCGCCGTGGGCGGTGATCATGTCGGCGGTGTTGCTGTTCCTGGTGATCAAGCTGCTGCCGCCGGAAACCGACAGCATCCCCGGTGGCAAGGAGGCCGTGGCCCAGTCCCTGGTGGACATCGGCCCGATGACCGGCCCGCAGAAACGTTTGCTGACGGTGTCGGTGCTGCTGCTGTTGGCATGGGCCACGGAAGGGCGCCTGCACCCGTTCGACACCACCTCGACCACCTACGCCGGGTTGGTGTTCCTGCTGCTGCCGGGCATCGGGGTGATGACCTGGAAAGATGTGCAATCGCGCATTCCGTGGGGCACGGTGATCGTGTTTGGCGTGGGCATCAGCCTCGGTACCGCATTGCTGACCACCCAGGCCGGGCAATGGCTGGGGTCTCAGGTGGTGGCGCACACCGGCCTGGATCAGGTCGGGCCGTTGGGGGTGTTTGCGATCCTGGGGGCGTTTCTGATTGTGATCCACCTGGGCTTTGCCAGCGCCACGGCGCTGACTTCGGCGTTGTTGCCGATATTGATTGCGGTGCTGCAGACCTTGCCGGGGGAGTTCAACCGCTTGGGCATGACCATGCTGTTGGGGTTTGTGATGAGCTACGGGTTTATCCTGCCGATCAATGCGCCGCAGAACATGGTGTGCCTGGGGACGGGGACGTTTACGGCGCGGCAGTTTGCCAAGGTGGGGATCCTGGTGACGTTGATCGGGTATGGGTTGATGTTGGTGTTTGCGGCGACTTACTGGAGCTGGCTCGGTTGGATCTGATTTGAAATGCGCTTGTGGATGCCCATGAGATCCACTGTGGCAGGCCGCTGATGTGGTGAGCGGGCTTGTCCCGCGCTGGGGGCGCTTCGCACCCTCACGGGGGACAAGTCTGCATCGCCATCAGCTTGAGCGTTGGGTGGGCTTAGTCATAGGACCTTGATCACCACCTTACCCTTGGCTCTGCCCCGTTCGACGTAGCTCAAGGCCTCAGCCGTTGCCTCGAGAGGGAAGGTTCGGTCGATCACCGGTGTGATAGCGCCGGACTCGACGAGCGCGGTGATTTTCTGCAATTGCGCACCGCTCGCACGCATGAACACGAACCCATAGTCGACGCCCTGCCTGCGGGCTTTTCTGCGTATGCCGCTGCTTAACAGGCGCATGATCCAACCGAGTCCCCAGGACAGCTTTTGCTCGCGTGCGAACTCGGCGGTCGGTGGCCCCGAGATGGAGATGAGCTGCCCACCCGGTTTGAGAATGCGCAGGGATTTTTCCAGTTCGGCGGGGCCGAGGCTGTTCAAGACGACGTCGTAGTCACGCAAGACGTTTTCGAAATTCTGCTGCGTATAGTCGATGACGACGTCTGCTCCCAACGCCTTGACCCAATCCACGTTGGCGGTGCTGGTCGTGGTGGCAACGAAAGCCCCCAGGTGTTTTGCCAGCTGGATGGCAATGCTGCCGACACCACCGGAGCCCGCCTGGATAAAGACTTTTTGCCCCTTCTTCACGCGGGCTGTTTCAACCAGCACCTGCCAGGCGGTCAGTGCCACCAGGGGCAGGGCGGCGGCTTGTTCCATGCTGGTGTTTTTGGGTTTCAGTGCGAGGGCACTTTCCTTAATCGCGATCAGCTCGGCAAAGCCACCGATGCGCGCGTCGGGCGGGCGCGCGTAGACCTCGTCACCGGGCTTGAAGGTGCGCACGCCTGACCCTACGCGAACGACGACGCCGGCCAGGTCGTTGCCCATGATCAGCGGCAATGTGTAGGGCAGGATCAGTTTGAATTCACCCTTGCTGATCTTCGAGTCCAGCTGGTTGACGCTGCTGGCATGTACCTTGACCAGTACGTCGTGGATGCCCGGTTCCGGGTCCGGTAGCTCGGCAAGGCGTCCTTGATGCTTGCCGTAACGGTCGATCAGGAAGGCTTTCATCGTTCAGTTCCCATGGCTATACGTGACAATCACGCCTTGGCTTGATAGCGCTCGGCGACGACCGATTGGCGAATCTCTGACAGCAAACCCTGGCGGGCGGCTTGCAGGGCATCCCAGCGGGCGGCGTCTTGCAATGGCGGAATGGTCACCGGCTCGCGACGATCAAAACCGACCAGCGCAGCATCGACCAACTCGTCCACGCTCATGATTTCGCTCAGGGTATTGATGTCGATGCCCGCGCGATCCCAGATTTCCGTGCGAGTGGCGGCTGGAAGAACGGCTTGCACGTAGACGCCCTTGGGCGAGAGTTCGAGGCTCAGCCCCTGGGATAGAAACAGCACGAACGCCTTGGTTGCACCGTAGACGCTCATGCCGAATTCCGGCGCCAGCCCCACCACCGAGCCAATGTTGATAATCGCGCCGTTACCGGCGTGTACCAGGCGTGGAGCGATGGCGCTGGCGAGTCGCACCAGGGCGGTGGTGTTGAGCGCGACCAGGTTGGTAACGCTGTCGATGGATTGCTCGATGAAGCTGCCGGAGAGGGCGGCGCCCGCATTGTTCACCAGGATGCCGATACTGGCGTCGTCACGCAGGCGTGCTTCGACGCGGGCCAGGTCACCGGTTTGAGTCAGGTCGGCCTGGATCACGTCAATGGACACCGCGTGTTTCTCACGCAGCTGCGAGGCCAGTGCGTCCAGCCGGCCTTTATCGCGGGCTACCAGCACGAGATTGTGCCCACGTTGGGCAAAACGCTCGGCGTAGGTCGCGCCAATGCCTGTTGAGGCGCCGGTAATCAGTACGGTTTCTGGGGTGCTCATAAGTAGATGCTCTTGATTGTTCAGGATGATCAGAGACGGCGATCCGCGCCGTACAGCCGCAGAGACATGCGCTGGTGGTTTTATGATGTCGATCACAATCAAAACTGTCAACAGTTTTGATTGTGATCGACATCAGAGTATAGTCAGGCCATTGTTCAGGAGTCCCAGGGGCGCGAAATGAAGATCACCAAGACACAATCACTCGCTAACCGAGCTCATATTGTGGAGACGGCGTCAGAGCTGTTTCGTGAGCGTGGCTATGACGGTGTGGGTGTGGCAGAACTCATGGCTACTGCGGGTTTTACCCAGGGAGGCTTCTACAAACACTTCGGCTCCAAGGCCGACTTGATGGCCGAAGCAGCGGAAAATAGCCTGGCAAAGTCCCTGTCGAATAGCTCCGATCTGGACATTCCGGGCTTTGTGAACCTGTACGTGTCCAGGGATCACAGAGACGGCAGGGGAGAGGGGTGCACCATGGCAGCCCTGTGTGGTGACGCGGCCCGTCAGTCAGATGATCTGAAGGCAACCTTTGCCAGTGGCGTTGAAAACACGCTTGCAGCACTCGAGGACAAGTACACGGCGGGTGTGGATGTGCCCAGGCAAGAGGTCCGCGCGAAAATGATCGACCTGCTGGCCCATGCAATCGGTGCGGTCATGCTGTCGCGGGCGTGTCCGGATGACTCGGCCCTGGCGGATGAAATATTGGAAACGTGCCGCGCTGAGATAATGGCATCCCTGCCATCGAGTAAAGAAAGCAGCGCATGAGTGGCAAGATGGGCGCTGACCGACGCGCCCAAGATGGCAAGATGAACCCCGCTCAGGTTTACTACTCTGAGTAGTGGTTTTACCGACGTCACCCGTCGGCTCATCTAGGTCATCGAATGGACAAATACACCCCCCGCCCTTGGGAACCCCACGAGCGCCCGAGCCTGCCGGGCTCGCCGTCGACGCCGCTGCATCCGACGCACAAGCGCTGGCTGTTTGCGATGGTCGGCGTGCTGGTGGCAATCACCGGTGGCCTTGGCAACGCGCTGGTGATCGCCAACCTGCAATACCTGCAAGGCGCCCTCGGTGCGACCACCGCGGAAATGGCCTGGCTGCCCGCCGCCTATGTGATGACCAACGTATGCATGAACCTGCTGCTGGTGAAGTTCCGCCAGCAATTCGGCCTGCGCGCGTTTACCGAGGTGTTCCTGGTGCTGTATGCGCTGGTGACCTTCGGCCACTTGTTCGTCAACGACCTCAACTCGGCCATCGCCGTACGGGCCGCCCACGGCATGGTCGGCGCGGCGCTGAGTTCGTTGGGCTTGTATTACATGATCCAGGCGTTCCCGGCCAAGTGGCGGTTGAAATCCCTGGTGCTGGGGCTGGGCACGGCGCAGTTGGCGTTGCCCCTGGCGCGGCTGTTCTCCGAGGACTTGTTGCAGATCGCCGAATGGCGCGGGCTTTACCTGTTCGAACTGGGCCTGGCGCTGATCTGCCTGGGTTGTGTATTCCTGCTCAAACTGCCTCCCGGCGACCGCTTCAAGACCTTTGAAAAACTCGACTTCGTCACCTTCGCCATTCTCGCCAGCGGTGTCGCGCTGCTGTGTGCGGTGTTGTCCCTGGGGCGTATCGACTGGTGGCTGGAAGCGCCGTGGATCGGCGTGGCCTCGGCCTGTTCCCTGGTGCTGATCATGGCCGGCCTGGCCATCGAGCATAACCGCGCCAACCCGATGCTGATGACCCGCTGGCTGGGCAGCGGCACCATGATCCGCCTGGCGTTGGCGGTGATCCTGATTCGCATGGTGCTGTCGGAGCAGTCCACCGGTGCGGTGGGGTTCATGCAGATGCTGAACATGAGCTACCAGCAGATGCATACGCTGTACGTGGTGATGCTGGCCGGCGCGATCAGCGGGCTGGTGGTCAGTGCGCTGACGATCAACCCGGCGCACCTTCTAATGCCGTTGGTCATCTCCCTGGCGCTGATGGCCACCGGCTCGGTGATGGACAGTTTCTCCAGCAACCTCACGCGTCCGCAGAACCTGTACATCAGTCAGTTCCTGCTAGGCTTCGGTGGCACCTTCTTCCTGGGGCCGACCATGGTGCTGGGGACCAAAAACGTGCTGGCCAACCCGCGTAACCTGGTGAGCTTTTCGGTGATGTTCGGGATTTGCCAGAACCTCGGCGGCCTGATCGGCGCGGCTTTGCTCGGGACCTTCCAGATCGTGCGCGAGAAGTATCATTCCAGCATGATCGTCGAGCACCTGACGCTGCTCGACCCGCGTGTGGCCGCACGGGTGCAGAGCGGCGGGTCGGCCTATGGCGGTATCGTCGCCGACCCGGAACTGCGTAACCTCATGGGCATCCGCAGCCTGGCCACGGCGGCGACCCGCGAGGCCAATGTCATGGCCTACAACGATGTGTTCATGCTGATCGCGATTATCGCGATCCTGACCATGATCTGGATCTTTATCCGCAGTCTGTGGCTGATGAGTACCACCAAGGCAGCCACTCCCGTTCAACCCAGCGGCGCTACTTCATGACCGAACCCACCACCACGACCACCAACGCCATCGCCGCCACCCCGGAAGGCACCACGCCGCCCGGCGCCACGGTTACCGAGCCGCGCTCATTGCGCGTGCGCATCTTCTCGTCCCTGGGCTTTGCCGCGATTGCCATCTTCGGCGTGCTGATCGTGCTGTATGCCTGGCAATTGCCGCCGTTCAGCAGCGCGGTGGAAACCACCGAGAACGCTCTGGTGCGCGGCCAGGTGACCATTATCGGCCCGCAGCTCAGCGGCTATGTGTTCGAGGTGCCGGTGCAGGACTTCCAGTACGTCAAGGCCGGCGACCTGCTGGTGCGCCTGGATGACCGTATCTACAAGCAGCGCCTCGACCAGACCCTGGCGCAACTGGCGGTGCAGAAGGCCGCGCTGGCCAATGTGGTGCAGCAACGCAACAGTGCCGAAGCCACCATCAAGCTGCGCCAGGCCGCACTGGTGGACAGCCAGGCCCAGGCGCGCAAAAGCACCGCCGACCTGCGCCGCAACGAAGAGCTGATCAGCGACGGTTCGGTGTCCCGGCGCGAGCTGGACGTGACCCGCGCCGCCAATGCCCAGACCATCGCCGCCGTGGCCCAGGCCCAGGCCAGCCTGGAAATCGCGCGGCAGGATTTGCAGACGGTGATCGTCAATCGCGGCTCCCTGGAAGCGGCGGTGGCCAGTGCAGAGGCGGCGGTGGAGCTGGCGCGGATCGACCTGTCCAACACCCGCATTACGGCGCCCCGTGACGGGCAGTTGGGGCAGATTGGCGTGCGCCTGGGGGCCTACGTCAACTCCGGCGCGCAGTTGATGGCGCTGGTGCCGAAGCAGCTGTGGGTGATCGCCAACATGAAGGAAACCCAGATGGACAATGTGCAGGTCGGCCAGCCGGTGACTTTCACCGTGGATGCGCTCAACCACCGCAGGTTTCACGGCACGGTGCAGCATATCTCCCCAGCCACGGGCTCGGAGTTCAGCCTGTTGCAGGCGGACAACGCGACGGGCAACTTTGTGAAGATTGCCCAACGCGTGCCGGTGCGGATCACCGTGGACCCGGATCAGACCGAGAGCGAACGGTTGCGGCCGGGGTTGTCGGTTGTCGTGAGTATCGACACGGCTGGGCGGCTGAAAAACTCTCCACCTTGAGCATGAGGCTGATCCCTGTAGGAGCGAGCTTGCTCGCGAAGATCGTCAACGATAACGCGGGGCGCCTGATGCCCCGCGTTGCCCTGAGGTTTTTCGCGAGCAAGCTCGCTCCTACAGGGGGGTGTATTTCAGGTTGAAATTGAGTTGGACCGACTGATTGTGTTCCAGCAGTTTCAGGCCCGGCCGTCCCGCCAGGTGATGAGCATTCACCGGATGGCTCACCGGCTCGATGCAAAAGAACCCCAGCCCCGGCGGGCAGTACAGCAGGAAGTAATCGGCCCCGCTGGCCTGGCATTCCAGCGCATAGCCCAGGTCCGGCTGTTCGATCCGACAATGCCCGTCCCACTGGCAAAACCCGTTGTCCACCAAGCCTTCGGGCAGGGGCTTCAATGCCTGGAAGTCCCACTCGCCCGGCACCGGCGCCAACCCGGTCGGCAACTTGGATGCGTCACTCATCCACACCTGTGCGGCCCTGGCCTGCAACCGGGTACCCGGCCGGCGCGGAAAGTACGGATGCAAGCCCAGGCCGTGCCACGCCGCTGTTTCGGCCAGATGGGTCACCCGCAGTTCAATACTTAACGCTCCGTCACTCAGGCGAATCCGCTGCTCGGCGCGATAGGCAAACGGCGTCTCGCACAGCACCTCCAGCACCACTTCATTCGCCGAATGGCTGACCACCTGCCACGCCTGTTGCCAGGCCGAGCCATGGATCGGCAGCGGATCGGTGAGGCTGTTGGGCGTGAGCGCGAGCCAGCCGTCGGGGTTGTCGAAACCGCCGTGGGCAATGCGGTTGGACCAGGGCACCAACGGATAGCACGCCAGCTTGCCGGGCAAACCGGTATGGATCGCCTGCTCATCGTTATGGCGCAGCAGCGGCTGGCCGGTGGCGCGCACCGTCCAGTTGACGATGCTGCCGCCCACGGCCGGATTCACGGTGAGGTGGGTCAGGTGGTCTTCAAGTTCAATCATCTTCACAACACCACGCTTGGCAGCCACAACGACAGCGCCGGAATGTACGTCACCGCTATCAGCACCAGGAACAGCACGGCGTAAAACGGCAGCAGCGCTTTCACGGTCTTCTCGATACTCACCTTGCCCACCGCCGCGCCCACGAACAGCACCGCGCCCACCGGCGGGGTGATCAGGCCAATGCCGAGGTTGACCAGCATGATCATGCCGAAGTGCACCGGGTCGACGCCGATACCCAGCACCACCGGCAGCAGGATCGGCGTGAGGATCAGGATCAGCGGTGCCATGTCCATCACCGTGCCGAGCAACAGCAGCATGGCGTTGATGCACATCAGGATCACGTAGCGGTTGTCCGACAGGGTCAGGAACAGCGTGGTGATTTTTGCCGGGATCTGCATCAGGGTCATGATGTAGCCGAAGCTGGCGGCGAAGGCGATCAGGATCATCACGATGGAAATGGTGCGCACCGTGCGGTGCATCAGCTTGGGCAGCTCGCTCCATTTGTAGTCGCGGTAGATGAACATGGTCACGAAGAACGCCCACAGCACGGCAATCGCGGCGGACTCGGTGGCGGTGAAAATGCCCGAAAGAATGCCGCCGAGGATGATCACCATGGCCATCAGGCCCCACAGCGCGTCGGCGCAGATTTTCAGGGCCTGTTTCAAGGGGATGACTTCGCCCTTGGGGTAGTTGCGTTTTTTCGCGAAGATCAGGCACAGCACCATCAGGCACGCGCTCATCAGCAAGCCGGGCACCACGCCGGCCATGAACAGCGAGGCGATGGACACCGTGCCGCCCGCCGCCAGGGAGTAGAGCACCGAGTTATGGCTGGGCGGGGTCAGCAGCGCCTGCACCGAACCGCTGACGGTGACGGCGGTGGCAAATTCCCGTGGGTAGCCACGGCGCTCCATTTCCGGGATCAGCACCGAGCCGACCGAGGCGGTGTCGGCCACCGACGAGCCGGAGATGGCGCCAAAGAACGTCGAGGCCATGATGTTCACCAGCGACAGGCCACCGCGCACAAACCCCACCAGCACCCCGGCAAACGCCACCAGCCGCCGCGACATGCCGCCCTCGGCCATGATCGCCCCCGCCAGCACGAAGAACGGAATCGCCATCAGCGAAAATTTGTTCACCCCGCCCGCCACCTGAATCATCAGGGCCTGGAACGGGATGTCGATCCACCACGCGCCAATCAGCGCCGACAAACCCAGGGCGTAGGCCACCGGCATGCCGATCAGGATCAAGGCGATAAAGCTGCCCAGCAGAATCAATGCGTCCATATCAGGCAGCCCCTTCGCTTTCTTCCACCAGGTCGAAGCGCACCACGCGCCGGTTGCTCTGGTCACCGAGCAGGAGTTTTTCCACCACGAAGATCAGGGTCAGCAGCCCGCCAATCGGAATCGGCATATAGGTGATGCCCACGCGCAGGGTCGGGATGGCGCTCATGAACTGGTTCCAGGTGGACACGCACAGCTTGGTGCCCCAGATCGCCATGAACAGGCAGATGGTGCCCATCAGCAGTTGTGACAGGATGCCGACGATGCGGCGCTGGGCGGGCGGCAGGCGGTCCGTGACCATGGCCACCGACATATGCGCGCCGGCGCGGTAGCTGGCGGCGGCGCCGATAAAGGTGAACACCAGCATCAGCAGGATGGCGGTGGGTTCCGGCCAGCTGGAGCCGGTGCCGAGGATGTAGCGGGCGAAGATGCCCCAGGGGATGATCAGTGCGACGCCGAGAACCGAGAGGCCGGCGACCCAGATGCAGGTCATGTAGATGCGGTCGTTGATGCGCAGCAGTAGATTCTTCATGGCGTTCACCGTAACCGGGCGCGGCGGTGCAGACCGCGCCGGGCCTTTTGCGAGAGGCAGGAGAGGTTATTGAACGGCGTCGATGCGCGCGATGATGTCGGCGTACGGCGCGCCGTACTTGGCGCGAACCGCTGCGGTGGCGTCATAGAAGGGCTTTTTGTCGACGGTGATGAACTCGACGCCGGCCTTTTTGAGTTTTTCCTCACTGCTGGCGGACTTGGCATCCCACAGCGCGCGCTCATCGGCCTGGGCGGCCTTGGCGGCGTTTTTGACCATGACCTGTTGCGCCGGGGTGAGCTTGTTCCAGGTGATTTTCGACATCACGATGGGCTCGGGCAGGATCAGGTGCTCGGTGAGGGTGTAGTACTTGGCGTTCTGGAAGTGGTTGTGTTCCAGCAGGGTCGGCGGGTTGTTCTCCGCGCCGTCGATCACCCCGGTCTGCAGGGCGCTGAAGATCTCGCCGGTGTCCATTGCAATGCCGTTGGCGCCCATCGCGTTGAAGGCGTCGATGAACAGCGGGTTGCCTTGCACGCGGATCTTCATGCCCTTGAGGTCTTCGATCTTGCGCACCGGCTTCTTGGTGTAGAGGTTGCGTGTGCCGCCGTCCATCCAGGCCAGGGCCACCAGGCCGAACTCGGAGTCGGTGATCTTGGCGAGAATCTCGTCGCCGATCTCGCCGTCGATAACCTTGCGCATATGCGCCTGGTCGCGGAACACGAACGGCAGGTTGAACACGTTCACGTCCGGCACCACCGGCCCGACGATGCCGAGGCTGACGCGGGTCATCTGCACGGCGCCGACCTGGGCCTGTTCGACCACTTCCTTCTCGGAGCCCAGCACGCCGCCGGGGAAGTACTTGAAGGTCAGTTCGCCGTTACTTTCCTTGGTCAGGGCCTTGCCCATGTTTTCTTCGGCGACGACGGTGGGGTAGCCGGCGGGGTGGATGTCGGCGAACTTGATTTCCAGTGCCTGGGCGGCGCTGCTGAGGGTAAAGACTGCGGCGGCGAGCAAGGTGCGTTTGAAGTCCATGGGAGGTCACTCCTGTGTTGTTATTGTTGTATTCAAGGCACAGCGATGCAGCTAAAGGATGAAGCGGGGCTCCGGCAATCCGGTGACACCGGGGTTGAGGGCGAACACGCCGCCGGACACTGACTGTTCACTCTGGTCGTCACGGATCGAGGTGACGAACAGGGTGTCCAGGCGGCTGCCGCCGAAGGCGCACATGGTGGGTTTTTTCACCGGTACGGTGAGGGAGCGGTCCAGGCGCCCGTCGGGGGTGAAGCGGTGGATCAGGCCGGCGTCGTTGGCGCAGATCCAGTAGCAGCCATCGGCGTCCACGGCGGCGCCGTCGGGGCGGCCGAGGAAGTTGTGCATGTCGACGAACACGCGACGGTTGGACGGCGTGCCGGTGTCGATGTCGTAGTCGAAGGCCCAGATCTGCTGGACCAGCGGGTGCGAATCCGAGGCATACATCGTGCGGCCATCGGGGCTGAAGGCCAGGCCGTTGAGGGTGATAAAACCGTCCAGATGGGCGTGGGGGGCCGAACCCGATGCATAGCGATAGAGGATGCCTTCGGCCGCATTCGCGCCCATGTTCAGCACCATGCTGCCGGCCCAGAAACGGCCCTGGCGGTCGCAACGGCCGTCGTTCAGGCGCATGTCCGGGCGTGGATGCTCGACACTGGCCAACGGCGTGGTATCGAGGCTGCCGTCGTTGTGCGGCGTGAGTTGGAAGAAACCGGTTTCCATCCCGGCGACCCAGTTGCCCGCCGTGGTGCGGGCAATGCAGGCAAGCATCTGCGGGGCTTTCCAGGCGGCAACGTGGCCGCTGGCGGCGCTCCATTTTTGCAGGCCGCCGTTGGGGATATCCACCCAGTACAGGGCGTTTTCCTCGGGCACCCACACCGGGCATTCGCCCACGGCATTGCGGGCGTCGACGATCAATTCAGCAGTCATGGCCACTCATTCCCTTGGGTTGGTGTGAACTCAGTCACCGAACGGCCCGGCGGCGCAGAACGCCCCACCCTGATAGACCTTGGCCGGGTCATCGGCGGCTACCGGTGGCTGGGTTTCGACCTGGGCGCGGAAGACTTCGGAGCTGTCTTTCGGGGCGTAGCCCAGGTGCGCGGCGTAGCGGTTGTCCCACCAGGTGTCGAGGTTATCCGACATGCCGTAGACCACCGTGTGACCGACGTTCGGCGTATACAGCGCGCGTTCGAGCAGTTGGGTCAGGTCGTCGAAGCTCAGCCAGGTGTGCATCATCCGGCGGTTCTGCGGTTCCGGGAACGAGGAGCCGATACGGATGCTCACGGTCTCGATGCCGTAGCGGTCGAAGTAGAAGCTCGCCATGTCTTCGCCGTAGGACTTGGACAGGCCGTAGTAGCTGTCGGGGCGGCGTGGGGAGTGGGCGTCGATGGTTTCGGTCTGCTTGTAAAAGCCGATCACATGGTTGGAACTGGCGAAGATCACACGTTTTACCCCATGGCGGCGTGCGGCTTCGTAGATATGGAAGGTACCGCTGATATTGGCGCCGAGGATTTCTTCAAACGGACGCTCCACCGATACACCGCCGAAGTGCAGGATGGCGTCGACGCCTTCCACCAGGTGGTGCACCGCTTGTTTGTCGGCGAGGTCGCAGGGCTGGACTTCTTCCGAGGCATCCACCGGCGGGGCCATGCTGGCGATGTCCGACAGGCGCAGCACCTGGGTGTAGGGACGCAGGCGTTCGCGCAGGACTTTGCCGAGGCCGCCGGCGGCACCGGTGAGCAGCAGGCGGTTGAAGGGAGTGGGGGTGGTCGTGGTCATGGGGATTCCAAATTTTTGTTGTAGGTTGTCGTATGACTATGCCGAAGTATTGTTAGGGATCCCCCAGGTTGTCAACGTTCTTCCAGATGAGTGAGATTCAAACTGTGGGAGGGGGCTTGCCCTCGATGAGGGCGTGCCAGTGAATGCATCTGTTACTGACCCACCGCCATCGGGAGCAAGCCCCCTCCCACAGGGGATTTTCTGGGGCTGGGAGACTAGGTTCTACAGCAGGGAGATTGGATAGCTGATAAAGATCCGGTTTTCGTCGAACTCGTTGTTGCTGAAATCTCGACGCATGGTGGAATTACGCCACTTAACGTTCAGGTTCTTCAACGCACCGCTCTGCACGGTATAGGCCAACTCGGATTCGCGCCCCCATTCCTTGCCATCGGTGATCGCCCCCGTGTGCACGTTACTGCCGCTGATATAGCGGTTCATCAGCGTCAGCCCCGGCACGCCGAGTACCACGAAGTTGAAGTCATGCCGCACCTGCCAGGATTTTTCCTTGGCGTTGTCGTAGCTGGCGTTGTAGCTGTCGTTGGCCAGGGTGCCACCGCTGGTGCCGTTGACGCGCATCCACACGCTGTCGCCGGTGAGTTTTTGCAGGCCCACGTAGAAGGTGTTGCCGTTGTACTTGGCCGAGAGCAGGGCGAACACGGTCTTGTTGTCGAGGTCGCCGGCCAGGGCGCTGCCGTCTTCCTTGCCGTTGAAGAAACCGAGGTTGGCCCCCAAGGTCCAGTCGCCCACGGGCTGGCTGTGGGTCAGGTTGAAGTACTGCTGCTGGTAGATATCGGCCAGCTCGGCGTACCACACGCCGACCTGGGTGCGCTTGTCGTTGAAGGTGTATTCGCCGCCGCCGAAGTTGAAGCGATCGGAGGTGAACGCGGCTTTGCCGTTCATGAACATGTCTTCCATGCTCGCGTCGTTGCGCGGGCTGTTGCCGCGAAACTGGCCGCCGTAGAGGGTCAGGCCGGCGATTTCGCTGGACGTCACCTGGCCGCCGCGAAAGGTCTGGGGCAGCGAGCGGCCATCGTCGGAGCGCAGGATCGGCAGCACCGGCATCCATTCGCCGACCTTCAATTCGGTCTTCGACAGCCTGGTTTTCAGCGCCACGCCCAGGCGCCCGAAGTTGTCGGCGGGGCGGCCGTCGTCGTGGATCGGCAACAGTTGGGTACCGCCGGTGCCTTTGCCGCCATCGAGCTTCTGGGAATACAGCCCCAGCACATCAATGCCGAACCCCACGGTGCCCTGGGTGAAGCCGGACTTGGCGTCGAGAATAAAACTCTGCGTCCACTCTTCGGCCTTGCCCTGGGGGTTGCTCGGGTTGGTGAAGTTGCGGTTGAAGTAGGCGTTGCGCAGGTTGAGCGTGGCCTTGGCATCATCGACGAAACCGTCGGCATGGGCGAGGAGGGGCAGGGTAAACAGGCCGATAACACTGAGACGCGCGGACGAATTGCGGGCGAATGGACTCACAGTGACGCTCCCTTTCATTTGTTGTTTTTATTATTTGTTATACGTCGTCGTACAACATTGGAGCGGATATTTGCGGGGTTTTCAGGGTGTGTCAAGCAGAAGTTATACGATGACTAGGTGTGGGTTGATCTAGAGCGCACAGGGTCAATGTGGGAGGGGCGGTGCGACGATTCGACTTGCCCCTTCCACATTCAGCCCGCCAGGACCATCGGCGGCAAAGTGCCAAGGAGTGAAACGACCGCTACTGCACAAACACCGAGCAGCCATTCCAGCATCACGCTGGCCTTCAAGCTGCCCAACCGCTGTTCGCCGCTATCAAGGCGCAACCGGTTCAACAATGCCAGCGCCAGCATGCCCAGCACCAGCATCACCTTGATCAGCAGAATCAGGGCAAAACCACTGAACAACGGCGTGGGCCACAGCTGTCCGGTGAGTACGCGCACATTGATCAGGCCGGTCACCAGCAAGCCGGTGACCAGGCCATAACCCACGCCGCTGAAACGACGCAGGACAGGCGCCAGCTCAACACGGTGTGACTGCCTGAGGATCAATACCAGCAGCAATAACCCACCCAGCCATGCGCCGACGCATATCAGGTGCATCACCTGGTTGAGGATCAACAACTGCCCGCTCAGCCCGTCGAGCATGGCGCCATGGCCGACCGGGGCGAGAGTCATCAGCAACAGTGTGAGCAATGGCAGGCGCGGGGCTTTCCACGGGGTCATCAGCGCGATGACCAGCAAGCCATTGACGATCAGGTGCCAGGTCCACACCTGGCCAAAAAAGGTCTTGCCCAGCACCAACTGCACGGTCGACAGTTCCAGCGCCGCCGGCCATGAACCGGCCATGCTGGCGGTAATCAACAGTAACCAGATCACCCCCGACGCGAGGGCCGTCCATGCCAGCCCATGGGTGATGCGCAACAATTGCCGGTCCAGCACCGGCTGCGGTTCAGCGCCGAGGAGCCAGGGCCTGAATACACGGGCCCCGAACATCAACAGCACGACGATGAAATGCACGAACCGGCACAGCACCAGCAGCGTTGCCATGGGTTATTGGCCGACCTTGAAGCTGTACTCACCGTTGCTCTTGTGGGTGTCGACCGACACCGCATTCCACACCACCTTGTAGGTGCCCGCCGCAAGTGGGGCGGCCGGTGTCACCACCAGGGTTTTCTTGTCGGCGTCCGGGGTTTCCAGGCCTTTGATGGCGATTTCGGTGCCGTCCTTGCTCAGGGACACCTTGGTGAAGGTGGCTTCGACGCCTTCGCTGAAGGTCAGGCGCAGGTCTTTGGGCGCGGTGACGCTGCTGTCTGCCGCAGGCGTGGAGCTTTTGAGATGAGCATGGGCAAATGCTGCGGAGGCACCCAGCAGGGAGGCGAGCAGGGCGACAGTGGTCAGGGTTTTCTTGATCAACATTGTGCAATACCCATCAATGGTTAGGAGCGGGCAGTGTACGAAGTTTCGACTGCGCCTGTCGCCCCGATCTAGAGCGGTGGTAGTCTTTGGGGCATGTCTTTGTCAGGGAGCCCTTATGGGCAATCACAAGAGCGGAATTCGCCGGGTCAACGTCGAGAAAATCCTGCTGGCGGCGGAGAAAATCTTCGCCGAAAAGGGCTACGGCAGCACTGCCATGGCCGATATCGCCGAAGAAGTACAACTGCCGCGCTCCAACCTGCATTACTACTTCACCACCAAGAGCGAGCTGTACAGCGCGGTGCTGTTCGACCTGCTGGAAGTGTGGAAGCAGGACGCCCTCAGCTTCGAAACCTTCGATGACCCCCGGGTGGTGCTCAGCAGCTATATCCGCGCCAAGATGCAGCGCTCGCGCACGCGGCCCTATGGCTCCAAGGTCTGGGCCAACGAGATCATCCACGGCGCGCCGACACTCGGTGAGGCCCTGGATGAAAGCCTGTACGACTGGGCCAAGATGAAGGAAGCGAAAATTCGCCAGTGGGTGGAAGACAAACGCATCCTGCCGGTGGAGCCGTCGAGCCTGCTGTACATGATCTGGGCGTCGACCCAGCACTATGCCGACTTTGATCACCAGGTGAAGATTTTGAATGATCACCAGCCGTTGTCGGATATGCAGTTCGAGAAGGCGATCCAGACGGTGACCAGTGTGATTTTGCGCGGGATTGGGTTGGAGCCTTGAGTGTTGTGGTGGGGCTGAGGGCCTCATCGGGGCATAGGTATCTACACAACTCTTAAAGGCTGACACATAACTCTGTGGTGAGCGGGCTTGCCCCGCGCTGGGTTGCGAAGCAGCCCCAAAACCTTC
>NZ_CVTH01000080.1:40358-72572 GCF_900005955.1 Pseudomonas sp. 8 R 14
GGGCAAGCCCGCTCACCACAGAAGCCTAATTGCCATAGATTCCGTATTCACTGGAAGTTGTGTAGATACCCATGCTCATCGGGGGCAAGCCCCCGATAGCGGCCTGAAGGCCTACACCGCTTCCCGGTAAGGATTCCTCGGATCCTGCGTCCAATTCAAAAACGGCTTGCCCGTGTCGATGGGCACCATCTCGATGCAATCGGCCACCGGGCAGGTGATCTGGCACAGGTTGCAGCCCACGCACTCGTCATCGATCACTTCGTATTTATGCGTGCCGTCCGCCTGTTTCAGGCTGGCGATGGCCTGGTGCGAGGTGTCCTCACAGGCAATATGGCAACGCCCACAGCCAATGCACGCCGCCTGGTCGATCCTGGCGATCACCTGGTAATTGATGTCCAGGTACTTCCAGTCCGTGGTGTTGCCCACCGCACGCCCGGAAAATTCTTGCAGGCTGGTGTAGCCCTGGCTGTCCATCCATCGCGACAGCCCATCCTTCATCTCTTCCACGATGCGAAAACCATGCAGCATCGCCGCCGTGCACACCTGCACCGCGCCGCAACCGAGGGCGACGAATTCCGCGGCGTCGCGCCAGTTGCCGATGCCGCCGATCCCGCAGATCGGTAGGCCTTGGGTCTGCGGGTCACGGGCGATTTCGGCAACCATGTTCAGGGCAATCGGCTTGACCGCCGAGCCGCAGTAACCGCCGTGGGTGCTCTGGGTGCCGACCATCGGCAGGGCGACCATGCGTTCCAGGTCCACGCTGGTGATGGAGTTGATGGTGTTGATCAGCGACACCGCGTCCGCACCGCCGCGATACGCTGCCCGTGCCGCCACGCGGATGTCGGTGATATTCGGCGTGAGCTTGACGATCACCGGCAGCGAGCAATAGGTCTTGCACCAGCGCGTCACCTGTTCCACGTACTCCGGCACCTGGCCCACCGCCGCACCCATGCCGCGTTCGGGCATGCCGTGGGGGCAGCCGAAGTTCAGCTCGATACCGTCGCAGCCGGTGGCTTCCACCAGGGGCAGGATGTTTTTCCAGGATTCCTCCACGCAGGGCACCATCAGCGACACGATCAGCGCGCGGTCGGGCCAGTCCTTTTTGACTTGGGTGATTTCCCGCAGGTTGATCTCCAGGGAACGGTCGGTGATCAGTTCGATATTGTTGATGCCCAGCACTTCACGGTTGGCGCCGTAGTGCGCCGAGTAGCGCGATGACACATTGACCGCCGCCGGGTCTTCACCCAGGGTCTTCCACACCACGCCGCCCCAGCCCGCTTCAAACGCACGCACCACGTTGTAGGCCTTGTCGGTGGGCGGCGCGGAGGCCAGCCAGAATGGGTTGGGGGCCTTGATACCGGCGAACACAATCGAGAGATCGGCCATTACGCAGCCTCCACATTCAGCATGAGTTGGGCGTGCATGGCTTCGGCGGCCAGCTTGCCGTGTTGCACCGCCTGCACGGTGAGGTCCTGGCCGAGGCTGACGCAGTCACCGCCGGCGTAGACCCCAGGGATGCTGGTGCGCAGCTGTTCGTCGACGAAGATACGCTCGCCGACGCGGTGCAGCTGTTGCGCCAGGGGATCGTGCAAAGCGTCGTTGTCGAAGCCCTGGCCGATGGCCTTGAAGATGGCATCAGCGGCCAGTTCGAAGGTTTCTCCGGTGGATTGCAGGCGGCCGTTTTCCAGGCGGGTGCGGGCGAAGCGCATGCCGCGTACGTGGCCCTGGTCGTCGAGCAGGACTGCTTCGGGTTGGGCCCAGGTCAGCAGGCGCACCTGATTGGCCTTGGCGATGTCCTGCTCATGGTGGGTGGCGCCCATATCGGCCAGGCCCCGGCGGTAGACGAGGTTCACATCACGGGCACCGAGCCGGGCCATTTGCACGGCCATGTCGATGGCGGTATTGCCGGCGCCGAGCACGATGCAGCGGTCGGCCAGGGGCAGTTGGCTCAGGTCGTCGGCCTGGCGCAGTTCGCGGATATAGTCGGTGGCGGCGAGCAGGCCGGGGGCGTCCTCATGGGGTAAACCGAGTTGCTTGCTGGCCGCCAGGCCCAGGCCGAGGAACACCGAGTCGAATTGCTGGTGCAGTTCGCTCAGGGTCAGGTTGTCGCCCAGGCGCTGGCCATGGCGGATTTCGATGCCGCCGATCTGCAGGAGGAAATCCAGTTCCTTCTGGGCGAAGTCGTCGACCAGCTTGTATTTGGCGATCCCGTATTCATTCAGGCCGCCGGCTTTTTCCCGCGCTTCGAAGATCACCACGTCATGCCCGTGCAGCGCGGCGCGATGGGCACAGGCCAGCCCTGCGGGACCTGCGCCGACCACGGCGATGCGTTTGCCGGTGGGGGCGGCACGCTGGAACGGGTGTTCGCTGAAGTGGGCGTTATCGATGGCGTAGCGTTGCAACAGGCCTATCAGCACCGGCGCGCATTCTTCGGCGTTGTTACGCACGCAGGCTTGCTGGCAGAGGATCTCCGTCGGGCAGACCCGCGCGCAGCTGCCGCCAAGGATGTTGGCCGAGAGGATTTTCTGCGCTGCGCCCTGGACGTTGTCGGTGTGGATATTGCGCATGAACGACGGGATGTCGATTTCGCTGGGGCATGCGTTCACGCAAGGGGCGTCGTAGCAATACAGGCAGCGCGAGGCTTCCAGTTGGGCCTGGCGCGCGTTGAGCGGCGGCGCCAGGTCGGTGAAATGGCTGGCGAGGGTGGCCCCGTCTTCATGGGGATGGGGGAGGTGGGTCAGGGTCTGGATCACGGTGTGGGCCTCACGGTTTTTTTGGATTGCCTCTAAGTGGGCATTTTTGTTGCCTGGCGGTCTCAGCGCTTCACAGCAACCGGCCTGGAATGCTCCGCCCGCTTGCTCAACTGTTCGAACACCGACGGATACGCCGGCCGTTCCACATAGCGCCCGGCCCCGCGCTCGGCGCGCAGGTCGCCATCGGCCCAGACCAGCTTGCCCTGGCTGATGGTGTGGCTCGGCACGCCGCGCACGGTCTTGCCTTCGAAGATGTTGAAGTCGACTTGCTGGTGATGAGTCTTGGCGGAGATGGTCCGCGTACCCTCGGGGTCCCACAGCACCAGGTCGGCATCCGCACCCACGCGGATCGCGCCTTTGCGTGGGTAGAGGTTGAAGATCTTCGCGGTGTTGGTGGAGGTCAGCGCGACGAACTCCTGCATCGACAGGCGCCCGGTGTTGACCCCTTCGTGCCACAGCAGCGCCATGCGGTCTTCGATACCGGCGGTGCCGTTGGGGATCTTGCTGAAGTCGTCACGCCCGGCGGCTTTTTGCTCGGCGCAGAAGCAGCAGTGGTCGGTGGCGGTGGTGTGCAGGTTGCCCGATTGCAGGCCATGCCACAGCGCTTCCTGATGCCCGCGCGGGCGGAACGGCGGGCTCATCACGTAGCCGGCGGCGGTTTGCCAGTCGGGGTGCTGGTAGACGCTGTCGTCCAGCAGCAGGTGGCCGGCGAGCACTTCGCCGTAGACCGCCTGGCCCTTGCCCCGGGCGTAGGTGATTTCATCCAGCGCTTCCCGGGTGGACACGTGCACCAGGTACAGCGGCGTGCCGATGGTCTCGGCGATACGGATCGCGCGGCTGGCCGCTTCGCCTTCCACCTGGGACGGGCGCGACAGCGGGTGCGCTTCCGGCCCGGTGATGCCCTGGGCCATCAGTTTGCGTTGCAGGTGGTACACCAGCTCGCCGTTTTCCGCATGCACGGTGGGCACGGCGCCGAGTTCCAGGCAGCGTTCGAAGCTGGCCACCAGGGTATCGTCGGCCGCCATGATCGCGTTCTTGTAGGCCATGAAATGCTTGAAGCTGTTGATGCCGTGGTGGCTGACCAGCTCGGCCATTTCCTCGCGCACCTGCTCGCTCCACCAGGTGATTGCTACGTGAAAGCCATAGTCGGACGCGGATTTTTCCGCCCAGCCCCGCCACTGATGGAACGCTTCCATCAGCGATTGCTGCGGGTTGGGAATCACGAAGTCGATAATCGACGTAGTGCCCCCCGCCAAACCCGCCGCCGTGCCGCTGAAGAAGTCTTCACTGGCCACGGTGCCCATGAAGGGCAGTTGCATATGGGTATGGGGATCGATGCCGCCGGGCATCAAATATTGTCCGCTGCCGTCGAGTTGTTCAGTGCCGGCGGGAATATCCAGGTCCGTGCCAATGGCGCGAATCAGACCGCCTGCGCATAAAACATCGGCGCGGTAACTTTCATCATGGGTAATAACGGTGGCGCCACGGATCAACAGCGACATGTCGAGTTCCTCACAGGCTTGACCGGCTTGTGCCAGTTCTAAGTGTTGTATGGCTACGCGCCGATGGTCGGTTAATTCCTGTCATCGGTGACAGGAATAGAAACTAGACCGAGTTTTTCGATTGAGCAAGAAGATTTTTTATAAGCTTATATCGTATTTAATCTATTGATTTATAAGAATAAAAATACAAAATCACCAAAATGTAGCGGTCTCTCACCATTTTGACGCACTTGACAGGTTCCCAATATGAGCAACATTTCTTATTGCAAATCAGACGCTTGAGACATGCCTCTTGACGGGGTCGGTCAATAAAAATAATTGTGGTGCACCAGATTGAGTCCTGACCGTTCGGATAATTGGCGCGTTATTTAGCCTGAGTATCGCGGCAAGTACCGCAGGCACAATCGGAAAGCTGATTAACATCAGCGAGTTATATAAGCGGTGCGGGTTCAAGAGCGGTTGTCGGCACGGTTATTGAGTGCAGTGGCGGCTGGCCGGGCCCGTGATGTCATGTTGTTTACGAGGTACTCCGGCCACCCTGCGTTCAGCGCGGAGTGAGCAACAATAATTCGAAAAAACCGTGGAGCGGCCATGCAACAGAACAGATCGCAAGTCATTGAGCGCAACGGCCTGTACGAACTCGACGCCGGTCCCGACGTCCTCGACAGCCCTCGCTACAACCATGACATGGCACCGACCAAGGTGCACGAACGCACCTGGAACAAGTGGCACATCACCGCGCTGTGGGTCGGCATGTCGATCTGCGTGCCCACGTACACCCTGGGCGGTGTGCTCACCGCGTATTTCGGGTTGTCGGTGGGCGAGGCGTTGATGGCGATTTTGCTCGCCAATATCGTGGTGCTGATCCCGCTGACCCTCAACGCCTTCCCCGGCACCAAGTACGGCATTCCGTTTCCGGTGTTGCTGCGTTCGTCCTTCGGCATCCTCGGCTCTAACGTGCCGTGCCTGATCCGCGCGCTGGTGGCGTGCGGCTGGTTTGGTATCCAGACGATGTTTGGCGGGCTGGCGATTCACCTGTTCCTGGGCTCGATTTTCGAGGGGTGGAAGTCCCTCGGCGGCACTGGTGAAGTGATCGGCTTCATGATGTTCTGGTGCCTGAATTTATGGGTGGTGCTGCGCGGCGCCGAGTCGATCAAGCGCCTGGAAACCCTGTCGGCGCCGTTGCTGGTGGCGGTGGGCATTGGCCTGCTGGTGTGGGCGATGCCGAATGTGTCTCTCAGCGAACTGATGGCGATCCCGCCCAAGCGTCCGGAGGGCGCGAGCCTTACCGGTTACTTCATGGCCGGCCTGACCGCGATGGTGGGCTTCTGGGCCACCTTGTCGCTGAATATTCCCGACTTCAGCCGCTACGCCAAAAGCCAGAAGGACCAGATCCTCGGGCAGATCTTCGGCCTGCCACTGACCATGTTCCTGTTCGCCGCCCTCGGCGTGATCATGACCGCCGCGTCGGTGAAACTGGTGGGCGTCAGCGTGTCCGACCCGGTGACGCTGATCGGGCATATCCAGAGCCCTGTGTGGGTGGCCGTGGCCATGGCGCTGATCATCGTCGCCACCTTGTCCACCAACACCGCCGCGAACATCGTCTCGCCCACCAACGACTTCCAGAACATCGCGCCCAAGCTGATCAACCGCACCACGGCGGTGATCCTCACCGGGTTGGTGGGCTTGGCGTTGATGGGCCATGAACTGCTGAAAAAACTCGGCTTGATCGTCTCGGATGTGAGCCTGGAAACCGTGTATTCCAACTGGTTGCTGGGCTATTCGAGCCTGTTGGGGCCGATTGCCGGGATCATGGTGGTGGACTACTTCATCACCCGCAAACAACAACTGGACCTGGCCGGCCTGTACCGCGACGATGTGTACCCGGCGTGGAGCTGGAGCGGTTTTATCGCCTTCGGTGTGCCGGTGGTGCTGACCTTGCTGTCCCTGGGCAGTGATGCGTTCAGCTGGTTCTACAGCTACGGCTGGTTTACCGGTTCGGCGTTGGGCGGGTTGTTGTATTACGGCCTGAATGCCAGGCGTGGAGCCAGCCCGGTGGTTGTCAATTCATAAGAAATACAAGCCTGAGGAGATCCCCATGAACGCTGCCCTCGACGTTCTGCAATCGCCCCACCAGCACATCAATCGCGACCGCTTGTGGCAGTCGTTGATGGACCTGGCCAAACTCGGTGCCACCCCCAAGGGCGGCGTGTGCCGCCTGGCGCTCACCGACCTCGACCGCAAGGCCCGCGACCTGTTTGTGCAATGGTGCGAAGACGCCGGTTGCACCGTGACCGTCGACGGCATCGGCAATATCTTCGCGCGTCGCCCTGGGCGTAATCCCGACCTGCCGCCGGTGATGACCGGCAGCCATATCGACACACAGCCTACGGGCGGCAAGTTCGATGGCTGTTTCGGTGTGCTGGCGGGGGTGGAGGTGCTGCGTACGCTCAATGACCTCAAGATCGAAACCGAAGCGCCCTTGGAAGTGGTGGTGTGGACCAACGAGGAAGGCTCGCGCTTCCCGCCGTGCATGATGGGCTCGGGGGTATTTGCCAAGAAATTCACCCTGGCGGATACCTTGGCCAAGGTCGATGCGGATGGGGTCAGCGTGGGTGACGCGCTGAATGCGATTGGCTACGCGGGAACCCGTCCCGAGTGTGGACACAAGGTCGGTGCGTATTTCGAGGCGCATATCGAACAAGGGCCGATTCTGGAGGATGAGAAAAAGACCATCGGCGTGGTGCTCGGCGCCCTCGGGCAGAAGTGGTTCGACCTGAAACTGCGCGGTGTCGAGGCCCATGCGGGGCCGACGCCGATGCACCTGCGCAAGGACGCCCTGGTAGGCGCGGCAGCGGTGGTGGCGGCGGTCAATGCGGCGGCGTTGGGGCATCAGCCCCATGCGTGCGGGACCGTCGGTTGCCTGCAGGCGTATCCCGGTTCACGCAACGTCATTCCGGGCGAAGTGCGCATGACCCTGGACTTCCGTCACTTGGAACCGGCGCGGTTGGATTCGATGATTGCCCAGGTGCGCCAGGTGATTGACGAGACCTGTGCCAAGCATGGGCTGAGTTTTGAAATGGAACCCACGGCTGACTTCCCGCCGCTGTACTTCGACAAAGGCTGTGTGGACGCCGTGCGCGATGCGGCCAATGGGCTGGGCTTGTCGAACATGGACATCGTCAGCGGGGCAGGGCACGACGCGATTTTCGTCGCCGAGTTGGGGCCGGCGGGGATGATCTTTGTGCCGTGTGAAGGGGGCATCAGCCACAACGAAATCGAGAACGCCGCCCCGGATGACCTGGCGGCGGGGTGTGCGGTGTTGTTGCGGGCCATGGTGGCCGCTTCAGCCGCCATCGCCAGCGGCAAACTCGCGGCTTGAAATGCGGGTAAAAAATGTAGGAGGGGGCTTGCTCCCGATAGCGGTGTATCAGTTACAGATAAGTTGACTGACCTACCGCAATCGGGAGCAAGCCCCCTCCCACATTTGAACTGTGTTTGACGTTAAACCCAGATGGCATCCCACAGTGGGTAGTCGCCAATCCGCTCGACCAGACCCGCTCGCAATGGATTAGCCACCACATACCGGGCCATTTTCACCAAGTCATCTTCCTTGCGCAGTGCCCGGTCATGAAAGCTTTCTTGCCAAAGCCGTCCTTTGCGACCACTCACGCCATTGACGGTCCTGGTGCTTTTTGACTTCACCTGGCACATCAAGTCCGCCAGCGAGCCTTTTTTCAGTTCAAGCAGCCAATGGAAATGGTCCGGCATGATGACCCATGCCAGGGAGTTGGCCAGCCCTTGGTACTGGGCTAACCGAAATTGCCAGACCACCAGGCGACCGAGATGGAAATTGCTGAATATCGGTATGCGTTCGTGGGTGTTGGTGGTGATGAGGTAGATGCGGTTGGGGTCGCTGAATCGACCGATGCGCAGGCGGTGTGAAGCGGGTAAATCTGCCATTCCCTGGCCCTCTCTAGATGTGCTTAGAGAGGCTAGATTGGAGAGCAAGAGGTTGATGGGCGGGCTTTTGGCAGGATGTGTCTGGACGGTCGCGATCGGGGGCAAGCCCCCTCCCACATTGGTTCAGCGGTGTTCATACATTGTGTGTCTGACGCGGGGCTAGTGTGGGAGGGGGCTTGCTCCCGATGAGGCCGGAACTGACGCTGCCGAAACCTCATTGGACGTGGAAGTACCTTGTTTTGAGGCTGTGGTGTAAGGCATGTCTTACTCCTTTGTACGAAGTCTCTTTTGTTCTTCTCCTCGCTCATCATCTTGGCTATCTGGTGTTAGGTTCTGCCGCGCAAAAACCTAATGCAGAGGAAGCATGCAATGGCGAACCCTATACCCCCGCCTGGTGTATCTGTTGACGAAAATATGGCCACCGCTTTTCATAAAAAGAATGTACTGAAAGCCGGTTCAGCGTTTATGTACTCTTGGTTTTATACTCAGGTCCGCAATCGCGGCCCGTGGGACTACAAGCAAATTTCCAAAGAATATGAAGCGTTTGGA
This sequence comes from Pseudomonas sp. 8 R 14, assembly GCF_900005955.1. Taxonomy (NCBI): domain Bacteria; kingdom Pseudomonadati; phylum Pseudomonadota; class Gammaproteobacteria; order Pseudomonadales; family Pseudomonadaceae; genus Pseudomonas; species Pseudomonas sp. 8 R 14. The sequence goes on from NZ_CVTH01000080.1 coordinate 49,126, forward strand.
AATTTTCACTATGGTGCGGTGGGGATTGCGGCGGGTTTCAGCGAGGAAGTGCTTTTACGCGCAGCGGGACTTGCTCAAACCAGAGCGGGTACGGATAAACCCGAGTTTGGTCGTTGGTGGGGGGATGCGCCTTTCGGTGACGATCCAGTCGACCAATATTGGATCAAGAAAGGAATCAGCTATGCCAGGTTCAGGAACTACTAGAAAGTCGCTTTATTCAACGGTCACAACGATCTTGCTGGCGCTTTGCTTGGTGTATATCGCTGGTGATTGGCTGCTCTCGCCGGGCCGTCCGCAATTGACGGAGGTTGTACTCCGCGTGCCGATCAGTGATGACGCTTCGATCTATGGCGTCAAGGATGATCGCGGAGGGGCCACTGTGCCGTTCAGTTACCGATATTACGTTTACCGCACCTTGGGAACCGATAGTGAAATATTGGCTGTATTGAAAGATGCCAATCCGTTTCTAGTTACGCGTGACGGGGCGGTAAAAGTTGATGTCGAGAGCCGTTCGATTACTGTTTCGGTGTCGGGGGATGTATCCGACTATCACAGCAGTACCCTGTATCGGCATGCCAATGGTAGTGATTACACAGTGGTGAGTGTTTTTCTTAATAGTCGGCCAGAGGGCTGAAATGTGCGGTGGCTCAGTCAGTGGTGGTTGACTGAGCCACCGCCATCGGGGGCAAGCTCTCTCCTGCATTTAGCCTGAACTGTGCCTTGGGGCGATGTCAGGCGCCAGGTTGCCAGCCGCCGCCGAGTGCGGTCACGAGTCCTACACTGGCCTGCAACTGCCGCGTCTGCACCGCCTGCAATGTCCGCTGCGCCTGCAACGCCGCGGTCTGCGCGGTCACCACATCCAGGTAACTCACCGCCCCCGCCTGATAGCTGTTCATCGCCAATGATTGCGTATGCTGCGCCGCATCCGCCGCCGCCTGTTCATCCTGCGCTTCCTGCTGCAAATCCCGTAGTTGCGCCAAGTTATCTTCCACCTCGCGCACGGCCTTCAGCACCTGGCTACGGTACTGCGCCGACGCCTCTTCAAACTCGGCCTTGGCCTGGCGTTCATTGGCGCTCAAGCGGCCACCGTCGAAAATCGGCAGGTTCACCAACGGGCCCAGTGCCCAATACCGATTACCCGCCGACAGCAGATTGCCGACGCCCTGTGTCTGCCCGCCAATCAACCCGGTCAAGCTGAAGTCCGGATACCACGCCGCCTTGGCCACGCCGATATTTGCGTTGGCCGCAAACACCCGTCGCTCTGCCGCTGCAATATCCGGGCGACGTTGCAACAGGTGGCTTGGCAACTGCGACGGAATTCCCGGCAGGGCGATCAGTTGCTGGCCGGGCGGCAAGGTAAAGTCGCTGGCTGCCACACCCACCAACTCGCCGATGGCGTGCTCGGTGAGGTTGCGTTGCCCACGCACTTCATCCAATTGCGCCCTGGCCTGCGCCAGTTGATTTTGCGCACGGGTCAGGTCCAGCTCCGAGGCTATCTGGCCCTCGTAGCGGCTGCGGGTCAATTGCAATGCCTGGCTGAAATCATCCAGCGAGCGAGTGAAAATCCGGCTCTGTGCATCCAGCCCATTGAGCTGCACGTACAAGGTCGCCAACTGACGCTGCAAACTCAGGCGTGCCACCGCCAGGTCATCCCCGGACGCTTGCGCCTGGGCATCGCCGGCCGCGACCCGGTTGCGGATTTTGCCCCACAGGTCCAGGTCATAGCTCAACGAAAAGCCCGCGATGTTGCTGTTGTACACCGACGGTTGCGTATCCCCCCGCAACGGTCGCGAATCCGATTGCCGCTGGCGCAGCGGTTGCGCGCTGGCGCTGATCTGCGGGAACAGGCCTGCGTGCAGTTGGCTGGCATACGCCTGGGAAGCGTCGAAGTGCGCCAGCGCCGCCGCCAGGTCCGGGTTGGCCTTGAGCAGCTGCTGTTGCAGGTCATTCAGGCGCGAATCGTTGTAGAGCTTCCACCATTCGGGCGCCAGTTGGTCGGAGGGCTGGGCGCTGTGCCAGGGCCCATCGCTGGTCTGTTCGCGGTAGTTGGCCGGCAGGTCGATCGCCGGCACCTTGTAGGTCGGCGCCATCGAGCAACCCTGCAAGACCAGCAGCGTCAATGCGGCGAGCGGTTTAAGCCTTATGCGCATGCGCACCTCCGGAGGCATCGGCGAGTTGCACGGGATCACCTTCGCGCAGGGCATCGGGCGGGTTGTCGACGATGCGGTCGGCGGGTTTCAAGCCCTGGTCGATCACCAGGCGTTCGCCCAGGTCGAGGCCGATATGGATGGCCTGCAGGTGCACATGGTTCTGCCCGTCCAACACCGCCACCTGGGTGCCCTGGGCGCGGAAGATCAGCGCGCTGGCCGGGATACTCACACCATGGGTATCGGCCGGAATCGGCAAGGTGGCTTCGGCATAATCACCGGGCAGCAGTTCGCCGTCGGGGTTGTCGGCGACGAACTGGGCGAGCAGGGTGCCGGAGCGGCGGTCGATGGCGGTGGAGTCACCGATCAGGCGCGCCTTGAAATGCTTGCCGGGGTGCTCGGGCACGGTCAGCTCGGCTTCAAGGCCCGGATGGATGACCGCTGCGTAGTTCTGCGGCACCGGTACATAGAGGCGCAATTGATGGGTGTCGGCAATGTTGAACAGTTCCGGATCGCTGTCGGTGTCGGCCTTGATCAGTTGGCCGATATCGGTGTTGCGCGCGGTGATGGTGCCGGCGAACGGGGCGCGAAGGGTCTTGTAGCTTTCCAGCGCCGACAGCCGGGCATAGTCGGCAGCGGCGGCCTCGGCGTTGGCCTTGGCGGCAGCGGCATTGGAGGTTTTTTCATCGGCCTCCTGGCGCGATACCGAATGGCTGGCCAGCAGGTTTTGCCAGCGCGTGGCGGTGGTTTCGGCCAGGCGTGCGTTGGCCTGTTCCTGCACCAGGCGTGCATGGGTCTGCGCCAACTGTTGATCAAGGTCGGGGCTGTCGATTTCCGCGAGGACTTGCCCGGCGTTGACGTGGCTGCCGATATCGACTTTCCAATCCTTCAGGTAACCGCTGACCCTGGCGTGGATCGGCGCCTTGCTCCAGGCTTCCAGGTGCGCCGGCAGGCGCAAGGTATCGCCGGCCACATTCTGCCTGGGCTGGAACACCATCACGTGCGGGATGGCGGCGGTCTCGGTCCAGGCCGTGACCGATTGTTCGTGCAGCGTACGGGCATGCAGGCCGTTGGCGACCAACAGGGCGGCCAGGGTCAGGCCGCCGACACCCATGAGCATCAGACGCTTGCGCGAGGGTTTGTGATCAGACGACATGTGGGGTTTCTCCTGCAACTGCGCGAGTAGGGTGACGACCGTGGACCAGGCTGAAGACCACGGGAACAAACAACAATGTGGCGAGGGTGGCGAAGATCAAACCGCCGATGACGGCGCGCCCGAGCGGGGCGTTCTGCTCCTCGGAAATCGCCAGGGGCAACATGCCGATGATCATCGCCAGGGCGGTCATGCACACTGGGCGGAAGCGCGTGTAACCGGCCTCCATGGCGGCTTTCAACGCATCACCATGTTCGGCCAGGCGCTCACGGCAGAAGCTCACCACCAGGATCGAGTTGGCCGTGGCGACGCCCATGCACAGGATGGCGCCGGTGAGTGCCGGCACCGACAAGGAGGTGCCGCTGAGGAACAGCATCCACACGATGCCTGCGAGCGCCGCCGGCAACGCGGTGATGATGACGAATGGGTCGGCCCACGACTGGAAGTTGACCACGATCAGCAGGTAGATCAGCACCACCGCACCCAGCAGGCCAAGGCTCAAGCCGCTGAAGGCTTCATGCAGCGCATCGATCTGTCCGTGCAGGCTGATCGTCGCGCCTTTGGGACGCAGATGCGCGGTGTCATCCAGCACCTTTTGCACGTCGCGGGCTACGCCGCCGAGGTCGCGGCCCTGCACGTTGGCGTACAGGTCCAGGGTCGGTTCGATGTTGTAGTGGGTCACCACCGCCGGGCTTTGCACGCGGGAGATGGTTGCCACGCCGCCGAGGATCTGCGACTGCCCATCGGCGCCGGTGACGGGCAGCGCTTCCAGTGACGGCAGGCTGTCGAGGCGGTATTGCGGGGTGGCGGCGACGATGGAATAGGACACGCCGTTGGCCGGGTTGAGCCAGAAGGTCGGCGCGGTCTGCGAACTGCCGGCCAGCGACGCCACCATGCTGTTGGTCACGTCCCGCTCGGTAATGCCCAGGCCGTTGGCGCGCATGCGGTCGACATTCACCTGCAGCGACGGGTAGCCGGTGGACTGCTGGATGCGCAGGTCGGCGATACCGGGCACGTGTTGCAGGCGACGTTCCAACTCGACGGCATAGGCGCGGTTTTCTGCATCGCTGCGCCCGGAGATTTTTACGTCCAGCGGCGCCGGCGCACCGAAGTTGAGGATCTGGCTGCTGATGTCCGCCGGCAGGAACGCAAAGTGGCTGCCAGGGAAACTCTGCGGCAGCGCTTCACGCAGTTTCTTCACGTAGTCGGCGGTGGGCGCATGGCCCTTTTTCAGGCTGACCTGGATGTCGCCATCCTGCGGGCCGATGGTGCCGCTGCTGCTGTAGGCCATGTCGATGCCGCTGAGCGGAATGCCAATGTTATCGACGATGGTGTCCAGCTCTTCGGCGGGGATCACTTCACGGATCCGCGCTTCGATGCGGTCGAAGGCGGCGGCGCTTTCTTCGATGCGCGTGCCCAGCGGCAGGCGCACATGCAGGGCCAGCGCACCGGCATCCGTCGCCGGGAAAAAGTCCTGGCCCAGGCTTGGCAACAGCAGGAATGAGGCGAGCACACAGGCCAGGAAACCGACGATAAAACCCTTGCGATTGCCCAGGGCCAAGGTCAGCAGGCCGTGGTAGGTGTCGCGGATATTCGAGAAGTGACGCTCGAAACCCTGCTGGAAATTCAGCACCGCTTGCAGTGCGGCATTGCGCGGTTTCGGGTGCTGCTCGCCCTCATGGTGGTTGATGAATGCATCTTCGGGATGGTGCCCCACGCCTGGCTCCGGCGTGTGCGGCTTGAGCAGGAACATCGCCAGCGTCGGCACCAGGGTGCGCGAAAGAATGAATGAGCTGGCCATGGCGAAGATCACCGCCAGCGCCATCGGCCGGAACAGATAACCGGCGATGCCTTGCAGCAGGAACATCGGCACGAACACGATGCAGATGCACAGCAGCGAGACGAACGCCGGGCCGACAATTTGCGCGGCGCCGTCGAGGATCGCGGTCTTCACCGCCTTGCCTTGTTCCAGGTGCCAGTTGATGTTTTCGATGGTCACCGTGGCGTCGTCCACCAGGATCCCCACCGCCAACGCCAGCCCGCCGAGGGTCATGACGTTGAGGGTCTGCCCGCTGACCGCCAGCAACGCAATGGCCGACAGCACCGCCAGGGGAATTGACGCCGCGATAATGATCGTGGAGCGCCAGCTGCCGAGGAACAGCAGGATCATCGCACTGGTCAGCAGCGCGGCGATGATGCCTTCCTGGGCCACGCTGCCCACCGATTGCTTGACGAATACCGAGGCGTCGCCCAGCAACGAGGTCTTCAATGACGGCGGCAGGGTTTCGTTGATGCGCGGCAGCATCTGGCGGATACCGTCGATGATCGACAGGGTGGAAATGCTGCCGTTTTTCAACGCCGGCATCAGCACCGCGCGATGGCCGTCGACGCGCACGATGTTGGTCTGCGGCGGCGAACCGTCGCGCACGTGGGCGACCTGGCCGATGGTGATCAGCGCGCCGTCGACGGTCTTGATCGGCAGGTCGTTGAGCTCATCGATGGCCTTGGGGCTGTTGTTGAGCAGGATCGTGTATTCATTGGGGCCGAGTTTGGCGGTGCCCACCGGGATGATCTGGTTCTGCAGCGCCAGGGCATTGCCCACATCCTGGGCCGACAAGCCTTTGGCCGCCAACGCCTGGGGGTCGAGGTCAAGGGTGATCTGCCGCTGCTTGCCACCCATCGGCGTGGGCATGGCCAGGCCGGGCAGGGCGCTGAGGGGCAGGCGGATATTGTTCTGCACCAGGTCGCGAATTTTGGCTTCCGACAGCGTGGGGCTGGAGAACGCCATTTGCAGGATCGGCACCGTGGAGGCGCTGTAGTTGAGGATCAGCGGCGGCGTGATGCCCGGTGGCATCTGCTTGAGCACGGTTTGTGATACGGCGGTCACTTGGGCGTTGGCGGTGCGGATGTCGACGCCGGGCTGGAAGAAAATCTTCACGATGCCCATGCCGGGCAGCGATTGCGATTCGATATGTTCGATGTCGTTGACGGTGGTGCTCAGGGAGCGTTCATAGGTGTAGATCACCCGGCCGGCCATGGCGTCCGGTGACAGGCCGTTGTACTGCCAGACCACAGCGACCACAGGGATGCCGATATCGGGAAACACGTCGGTGGGGGTTCGCAGGGCCGCCATCGGCCCGATGATGCAGATGAATATGGCCAACACGATAAACGTGTACGGCTTTTGCAGTGCGGTCTTTACCAGCCCGAGCATGCGTGAACCTCCGAGGGAGCAGGATTGCAAACCCCGGCAGTCTTGCCCGACCCACCTAACACGCGCCTTTCAGCCAGGTGAAGGAACATTTAGGTAAGGGCTGAAGATCGTTTCATATGGATTCATTTGTTCTACAGGGCGTGGCTGCCCAAGCTTGCATCCCATCGGACGACTTGTCTTTTAACTGATGTTCTTTGGAGCCCTGCCATGTCACTCAAACCTTTATTGTTGATCCCCGCCCTGGGGGCTGTTTTGTTGTTGTCGGCCTGTGCCGGCCCGATTCCCAAGGCGGACCCCAGCGAAGCCTGGATCGGCTTGAAAGAAGAAGCGCCGAACGACCTGATGGCCGAACGTGTGGACGGCAAGCGTGTCGACGACGGGCGCTTTTTCGAGGTGACCCCCGGGGATCACCGCCTGGACGTGACGTTGTTCGAGGAAGAGGCAGGCGACGACAACCAGCAGGACTGCCAGGGTCGGGTCGAGTACAAGGATTTCAAGGCGGGTGAGCATTACACCCTGGTGGAGTCGAGCCTGGGCACCACCGTGCGCGCATCCCTGATGGACGGGCACGGTAAGGAAGTCGCAGCGACTCAGGATTTCAATTGCATGCCTGGCTAGGCGTGGTGCACCGCCGCTCTCTGGGGCTTGGCGGGTGCCGCAGGTTTGACGTGGGGGTGATGGTGCCGGCGAGTAATGCGCAACACCCCCCACAACATGGCGCCGGCTACCGCCAGCCAACCGCAGATCAACAGGAAAATCGTTGTTGCAAGGCTCATTTTGGCCTCCTTTCGCCCCGCAGGGGGCACACACAGTCTTCTCAATGGACAGTCTAGCTACCCGGCGGTTGCCTGCTATTGACCAATGGTCGTGTTCGTCCAACTCGTTTGCTCTATCCGCGACGCTTTACTGAGCCTGTGGGCTATACCCGCGTGGCAGAGCGTCCTATGATCAGGGCCCTCACCGGCAGTTGATCAAGAGAGTAAAAAATTGCGGTTACGGTCGAACCTTAAAACATCCTTGTTGCTGGCCTGTGCCCTGGGGCTCGCGGCCTGTTCCGGGCAGCCGTCGAAACTTCCGGGCCTGCCGGAACGTGTCGAACTCACTGGTGTGCCGACCTTTCGCAGCGAGGCTTATCAGAGTGGTCCTACAGCGTTAGCCAGCATGCTGTCGCAACAAGGCATTGTGATGACACCGGGCTTGTTGGATAAACCGTTGCATTTGCCGGGCGGGGAAGCGGACCTGGAGCGCAACATGCAGGTGCTGGCCCGTGAGTACGGGCTGATGGTGTACCCGCTGGATGCCAAGCTGACCGCGGTACTGGCGCAGGTGGCGGCGGGTTACCCGGTGATGGCGCGGATTGGCGGCGGCCTGTTGTCTGACGCGCGCTACGTGGTCGTGGTGGGTTTCAACCAGCAGAAAAGCACGGTGCTGTTGCGTTCAGGCATGGACCGACGCCTGCTGATGAGCTTCAGCGACTTTGAGTCGAAGTGGAGCAGTGCCGGGCACTGGGCAATCCTCACTCAGCGCCCGAGCCAGTTGCCGGCCAATGTGGATGCGCAGCGCTGGCGGGACTCGGCGAACGCAACGGCCCAGGCCGGGCAGGAGCGGGCGGCGGCGCAGGCGCTCAAGGTGTTGGCGGAACACAAATAAAATGGGAGGGGCGAGCCCCTCCTAAATGAGTTCTCGGTGTTCCTTAGCGGCGGACTTCGGCGGCATTCGCGCGGTTCTTCAGGTTCTTATCAGCCTTGTAGCGCAGAGCGACGTCCGGCACCGAGCCGCCCTTGCCGGTCTCGACCCAGTTACGGATACGGCTGGCATCGGCAAAGTGGGTGAATTTGCCGAAAGCATCCAGGATCACCAGCGACACCGGACGATTACCCATGCGGGTGACCAGCACCAGGCAATGACCGGCCTGGTTGGTGAAACCGGTCTTGGTCAGTTTGATATCCCAGTTGGCGCGGTTGATCAGGTGGTCGGTATTGGAGAAACCCAGGGTGTAGTTGGGCTTGCGGAACGCTACGGTCTTTTCCTTGGTGGTGCTCAACTGGCTCAGCATCGGAAATTTTTGCGCGTAGGCCAGCAGCTTGCTCAAGTCGCGGGCGGTGGACACGTTGTGGATCGACAGGCCGGTGGGCTCGACATAATGGGTGCTGGTCATGCCCAGGGCCTTGGCCTTGGCGTTCATCGCGGCAATAAAGGCCGCGTAGCCGCCCGGATAGTGGTGCGCCAGGCTCGCGGCGGCGCGGTTTTCCGAGGACATCAGGGCAATCAGCAACATCTCCTTGCGCGGCATCTGGCTGCCGATCTTCACGCGGGAGAACACGCCTTTCATCTCCGGCGTGTCGGTGATGTTGATGTCGATGTACTCGTCCATGTTCTGCTTGGCTTCAAGCACGATCAGGCCCGTCATCAGTTTGCTCACCGAGGCGATAGGCACCACCACGTCGGGGTTGCTGGCGTAGATGACCTTGTTGGTTTGCAGGTCCACCAGCATGGCGCTGCCGGAAGCGATCTGCAGTTTGGATGGATCCCGCGGCGCCAGGGCGGAGTCGGCAGCGTGTGCAAAGGTGCCGGTGAAAGCAAAAAATAGGCTGACAATGGAAAGACGAATTTTCACGCGGATGAACTCGCTAAAAAAGTAAGAAATACCGTTGGGAAACGGGTTCTGTGACAAATGGCGTTACATTTTAGGAGTATGGACGACAGACTGTCGAATGTTCTTCTAAAACCAGACGAAAGTGCTTAAAAACTAAGAAAAAACAGGTTTTCTTCCGGGCAATAAAAAGCCCTGCGATAAGGCAGGGCTTTTTCAGTACGACTGGTTATTAACCGTGCAGGGTTTCTGCGGCGTACAGGGTATTTTCCAGCAGGCAGGCACGGGTCATCGGGCCAACGCCACCCGGCACCGGGGTGATCCAGCCAGCGCGGGGCAGGGCGGTTTCATACACCACGTCGCCGACCAGCTTGCCGTCTTCCTGGCGGTTGATGCCCACGTCGATGACGATGGCGCCTTCCTTGATCCATTCGCCCTTGACCAGGCCCGGCTTGCCGGCGGCCACGACGACCAGGTCGGCACGGCCAACGTGGCCTGCAAGGTCCTTGGTGAAGCGGTGGGTCACGGTGACGGTGCAACCGGCCAGCAGCAACTCCATGGCCATGGGGCGGCCCACGATGTTGGACGCGCCGACGATGACGGCATCGAGGCCGTACAGGTCGACACCGGTGCTTTCCAGCAGGGTCATGATGCCTTTGGGCGTGCACGGGCGCAGCAGCGGGATACGCTGGGCCAGGCGGCCGACGTTATAGGGATGGAAACCGTCGACGTCTTTGTCAGGGCGGATGCGCTCGAGCAACTTGGACGCGTCCAGGTGCGCGGGCAATGGCAATTGCAGGAGGATGCCGTCCATCGCCGGGTCGTCGTTGAGGCTGTCGATCAGGTCGGTCAGGGCCTGCTGGGTGGTGTCGGCAGGCAGGTCGTAGGCCTTGGAAAGAAAGCCGACCTCTTCACAGTCTTTACGCTTGTGCGAGACATAAACCTGAGAGGCAGGATCGCTGCCGACCAGGATCACCGCGAGGCCAGGCGTGCGCAAGCCTTGCTGGCTGCGCTCGGTGACTCGTTTGGCGATCTGCTGGCGCAGGCTGGCGGCGATTGATTTGCCGTCGATAAGTTGTGCAGTCATTACGCGTGATTAACCATCGAGAGGGGGAGGAAAAGTGCGCGCATTCTCGCACGCCACGGCGTGAGGGCAAAGGCGCTTGGTCCGCAAATTGGCCTAACCCCTTAAATAAAATGAATTTTTTTCAAAAAAGATTTGACGGGTTTCCAGGCCCTCTATACTATTCGTCGCACTTGTCGGGCACAGCCTAGCACTGGTTAAGAAGGTCGAGCAGAATCGTTGTTCTGCAAGGCTGGAAGCACTTAGTTTGTAATCCTCCAAGAGTACAGATTAATAAGGCGCCCGTAGCTCAGCTGGATAGAGCATCCGCCTTCTAAGCGGATGGTCGCAGGTTCGAGTCCTGCCGGGTGCGCCATTAGGCAGCTTTGGCACAAGTAGCGCTATATGGTGGGCGTAGCTCAGTTGGTAGAGCACGGGATTGTGACTCCCGTTGTCGAGGGTTCGATCCCCTTCGTCCACCCCATATTTTGAAAGGCGCCAGATTAACCGTCTGGCGCCTTTGCTTTAAGAGCTTCAAGCGCGGATGTGGTGGAATTGGTAGACACACTGGATTTAGGTTCCAGCGCCGCAAGGCGTAAGAGTTCGAGTCTCTTCATCCGCACCAATAAAGCTTTACTCGGTCTATACGCAGGGTAGGGCTCGACAAAGAAGTGGTTTGGTTTCTTTGTTAACGCAATATGGTGGGCGTAGCTCAGTTGGTAGAGCACGGGATTGTGACTCCCGTTGTCGAGGGTTCGATCCCCTTCGTCCACCCCATATTCGAAAGGCGCCAGATTTAACAGTCTGGCGCCTTTTTTGGTTTTGGCGGTTCGGATTGTCGTGGCTGCAGGTTCTGGGTCGCGATGGCGGTGCGTTTCATCGTATTTATGTGTCTCGATGATACTGCGTTGTCTATCTGCCCTCACTGCGGGGTGGGCGTCAGGGAGATGAGCGACGATCCCTTCTATATATAGAAGGGGCGGCGCAGAGCCCTGGCGTGATTGGCTTTATTTGTCACCGGGGCGGGGCGCGACAGTGCCTTCGTATCGATAAATTGCCGGCTGTTTACGGGCGTATTTCCAGTAGGGTGACTTCTTGAGTTTGACCCACTAGAATGCATGCCCTTGATTGGGGTCGGAAATGGCCGGCTAACGTCTGTGCAACGAGGAATATCCATGCAAGTTTCTGTTGAAAATACTACTGCTCTCGAGCGCCGCATGAGCATCACCGTGCCGGCTGAGCGCATCGAGACTGCGGTCAACAAGCGTCTGCAGCAGACTGCCCAAAAGGCCAAGATCGCTGGTTTCCGTCCAGGCAAAGTGCCAATGAGCGAAATCAAGCGCCGTTTTGGTGCTGATGCACGCAATGAAGCCGTCGGTGACGTGATCCAGGCTTCTTTCTACGAAGCAGTGGTTGAGCAAAAGCTGAACCCGGCTGGTTCGCCTTCGATCGAACCCAAATCCCTGGAAGCGGGCAAGGACCTGGAATACGTTGCCGTATTCGAAGTGTTCCCCGAGTTCGAAGTGGCCGGTTTCGACGGTATCGCTATCGAGCGCCTGAGCGCCGAAGTGGCTGATTCGGACCTGGACAACATGCTGGAAATCCTGCGCAAGCAGAACACCCGTTTCGAAGTGGTCGACCGTGCTGCCCAGAACGAAGACCAGTTGAACATCGATTTCGTTGGCAAGGTTGACGGCGAAGCATTCGCTGGCGGCTCCGCCAAGGGTACTCAGCTGGTGCTGGGTTCCAACCGCATGATTCCTGGCTTCGAAGACGGCCTGGTTGGCGCCAAGGCTGGCGAAGAGCGGGTCCTGAACCTGGAATTCCCTGCTGACTACCAGAACCTGGACCTGGCTGGCAAAGCCGCCGAGTTCACCGTGACCGTCAACAGCGTTTCCGAGCCTAAGCTGCCAGAGCTGAACGAAGAATTCTTCAATCAGTTCGGCATCAAGGAAACCGGTATCGAAGGCTTCCGCACCGAAGTTCGCAAGAACATGGAGCGCGAGCTGCGCCAGGCTATCAAGTCCAAGGTCAAGAACCAGGTCATGGACGGTCTGCTGGCCTCCAACCCGATCGAAGTGCCTAAGGCCCTGCTGTCCAACGAAGTGGATCGCCTGCGCGTACAGGCTGTCCAGCAGTTCGGCGGCAACATCAAGCCAGACCAACTGCCGGCCGAGCTGTTCGAAGAGCAAGCCAAGCGCCGTGTGGTGCTGGGTCTGATCGTGGCTGAAGTGGTCAAGCAGTTCGACCTCAAGCCTGACGAAGATCGCGTCCGCGAAATGATCCAGGAAATGGCTTCGGCCTACCAGGAGCCTGAGCAGGTCGTGGCCTGGTACTACAAGAACGACCAGCAGCTGAACGAAGTACGTTCGGTTGTGCTGGAAGAACAAGTTGTGGATACTGTTCTGCAGAAGGCTAAGGTGACCGATAAAGCGGTCTCTTACGAAGAAGCAGTCAAGCCGGCGGAAGCAGCACAAGCCGACTGATTGTCCAACTCGTTGGAAATTCAACCATAAGCCAGCCTCGCGCTGGCTTATGCGTTTTCAAGACATGACTATTTGGGAGTAACTGCAGAGCATGTTCCGTAATTCCTATATTCAGCAGAACTCTGATATCCAGGCCGCAGGCGGCCTGGTCCCGATGGTTGTCGAGCAGTCCGCTCGTGGCGAACGCGCCTACGACATCTACTCGCGCCTGCTCAAGGAGCGAGTGATCTTTCTGGTGGGCCCGGTAGAGGACTACATGGCCAACCTGATCTGTGCGCAACTGCTGTTCCTTGAAGCGGAAAACCCGGACAAGGACATCCATCTCTACATCAACTCGCCGGGCGGTTCGGTGACAGCGGGCATGTCGATCTACGACACCATGCAGTTCATCAAGCCGAACGTATCGACTACCTGCATTGGCCAGGCCTGCAGCATGGGCGCGTTCCTGCTGACCGCAGGTGCCGAGGGCAAGCGTTACTGCCTGCCGAACTCGCGCGTGATGATTCACCAGCCACTGGGCGGTTTCCAGGGCCAGGCGTCGGACATCGAAATCCACGCCAAGGAAATCCTCTTCATCCGCGAACGTCTCAACACGCTGATGGCCAAGCACAGCGGGCACACCCTGGAAGAAATCGAGCGCGACACCAACCGTGACAACTTCATGAGCGCCGAAGCCGCACGTGAATATGGGTTGATCGACGCAGTGATCGAAAAGCGCCCCGCTTAATATAAGCCGCTCAAAATAGGGCTGGTCGGGTTTCCCGATCATCTGCGGGCTTGAAAAAGCCCGCATAAGCCTTCATCTTGTGTTGCAAGCCTATCGGATTTGGATCGAACGAATGACTGACACCCGCAACGGCGAGGACAACGGCAAGCTGCTCTATTGCTCCTTCTGTGGCAAAAGCCAGCATGAAGTGCGCAAATTGATTGCCGGCCCCTCGGTCTTTATCTGCGACGAGTGCGTCGACCTGTGCAATGACATCATCCGTGAGGAGGTGCAGGAAGCCCAGGCCGAAAGCAGCGCGCATAAATTGCCTTCGCCTAAAGAAATCAGCGGCATCCTTGATCAGTATGTGATTGGTCAAGAGCGTGCAAAGAAGGTTCTGGCCGTAGCGGTATACAACCACTACAAGCGCTTGAACCAGCGTGACAAGAAAGGCGACGAAGTCGAACTCGGCAAGAGCAACATCTTGCTGATCGGTCCTACAGGCTCGGGTAAGACCCTGCTTGCAGAAACCCTCGCTCGCCTGCTGAACGTTCCGTTCACCATCGCTGACGCCACCACCCTCACCGAGGCTGGCTACGTGGGCGAAGATGTCGAGAACATCATTCAGAAACTGCTGCAGAAGTGCGACTACGACGTAGAGAAGGCCCAGATGGGTATTGTCTACATCGACGAAATCGACAAGATCTCGCGCAAGTCCGACAACCCGTCGATCACTCGGGACGTTTCCGGTGAAGGCGTGCAGCAGGCCCTGTTGAAACTGATCGAAGGCACGGTTGCTTCCGTACCGCCACAAGGCGGCCGCAAGCACCCGCAGCAGGAATTCCTTCAGGTTGATACGCGCAACATCCTGTTTATCTGTGGCGGTGCATTCTCCGGCCTGGAGAAGGTTATTCAGCAACGGTCTACCCGTGGCGGCATCGGTTTCAGTGCAGAAGTGCGCAGCAAGGAAGAAGGCAAGAAGGTGGGCGAGTCCCTGCGTGAAGTCGAGCCTGACGATCTGGTCAAGTTCGGTCTGATCCCGGAATTCGTTGGCCGTCTGCCGGTCCTGGCCACGTTGGACGAGTTGGATGAGGCGGCTCTGATTCAGATCCTCACCGAACCGAAAAACGCCCTGACCAAGCAATACGCCAAGCTGTTCGAGATGGAAGGTGTGGACCTCGAGTTCCGTACCGACGCGCTCAAATCGGTGGCCAAGCGGGCACTGGAGCGCAAGACCGGTGCACGTGGCCTGCGTTCGATCCTCGAAGGTGTATTGCTCGACACCATGTACGAAATCCCCTCGCAGTCCGAGGTGAGTAAAGTGGTGATCGACGAAAGCGTTATAGAAGGTAAGTCCAAGCCACTGTATATCTACGAAAACAGTGAGCCGACTGCCAAGGCTGCGCCAGACGCGTAAGCGTTTCGCAGTTTTGGTACAAACGAAGGGGCCTCTAGGGGCTCCTTTGTTTTTCATAAGGATTTTTACTGCGTGTAACTGCCAGCATTGAGCTTGTTTTTTTTACACGCAGCCCCCATCTTGGTTTCAAGCTTATTTTTCAACTGTCATAGAGGCGAAATCATGAAGACAACCATCGAATTGCCTCTCCTGCCGTTGCGTGATGTCGTCGTTTATCCGCACATGGTTATCCCGCTGTTCGTGGGGCGCGAGAAGTCTATCGAAGCCCTCGAGGCCGCGATGACGGGCGACAAGCAGATCCTGCTGTTGGCCCAGAAAAATCCTGCCGATGATGATCCAGGCGAAGATGCCCTGTATCGCGTCGGCACCATTGCCACTGTCCTGCAACTGCTCAAGCTGCCCGATGGCACCGTCAAGGTGCTGGTGGAAGGCGAGCAGCGCGGTGCGGTAGAGCGTTTCATGGAGGTGGACGGCCACCTGCGCGCCGAAGTGGTGCTGATCGACGAAGTCGAGGCCCCTGAGCGCGAGTCCGAAGTGTTTGTGCGCAGCCTGCTCTCGCAGTTCGAGCAGTACGTGCAGTTGGGCAAGAAAGTCCCGGCTGAAGTCCTGTCTTCCCTCAATAGCATCGATGAGCCAAGCCGCCTGGTCGACACCATGGCCGCGCACATGGCGCTGAAGATCGAGCAGAAGCAGGACATCCTCGAAATCATTGACCTGTCGGCCCGTGTCGAACACGTGCTGGCGTTGCTGGATGCCGAGATCGACCTGCTCCAGGTCGAGAAGCGCATCCGGGGTCGGGTCAAAAAACAAATGGAGCGCAGCCAGCGCGAGTACTACCTGAATGAGCAGATGAAGGCCATTCAGAAGGAGCTCGGCGACAGCGAGGAAGGCCACAACGAAATCGAAGAGCTGAAAAAGCGCATCGATGCTGCCGGCCTGCCGAAAGACGCCCTGGCCAAAGCCACCGCCGAGTTGAACAAGCTCAAGCAAATGTCGCCGATGTCGGCCGAAGCCACCGTGGTGCGCTCGTACATCGACTGGCTGGTGCAGGTGCCGTGGAAGGCCCAGACCAAGGTACGCCTGGACCTGGCCCGTGCCGAAGATATCCTTGATGCCGACCACTATGGCCTTGAAGAAGTCAAAGAGCGCATCCTCGAATACCTCGCCGTGCAGAAGCGCGTGAAGAAGATTCGTGGCCCGGTGTTGTGCCTGGTTGGCCCGCCTGGGGTAGGTAAAACCTCCCTGGCCGAGTCCATCGCCAATGCCACCAACCGTAAATTCGTGCGCATGGCCCTCGGTGGTGTGCGCGATGAGGCGGAAATTCGTGGCCATCGCCGGACTTACATCGGTTCGATGCCAGGAAGATTGATTCAAAAAATGACAAAGGTGGGTGTGCGCAACCCGCTGTTCCTGCTCGATGAAATCGACAAAATGGGCAGCGACATGCGTGGCGATCCGGCATCGGCCTTGCTGGAAGTGCTCGACCCTGAGCAGAACCACAATTTCAACGACCATTACCTGGAGGTCGACTACGACCTGTCCGACGTAATGTTCCTGTGCACCTCCAACTCCATGAACATCCCGCCGGCATTGCTGGACCGGATGGAGGTGATTCGTCTGCCGGGTTACACCGAAGACGAGAAGATCAATATCGCCGTCAAATACCTCGCGCCCAAGCAGATTTCGGCCAATGGCCTGAAGAAGGGCGAGATCGAATTCGACGTCGAGTCGATCCGCGACATCGTGCGCTACTACACTCGCGAGGCCGGTGTCCGGGGCCTTGAGCGCCAGATCGCGAAGATTTGCCGCAAGGCGGTCAAGGAGCACGCGCTGGAAAAACGCTTCTCGGTGAAGGTCTCGGCCGACGCTCTTGAGCACTTCCTGGGTGTGCGTAAATTCCGTTACGGCCTGGCAGAACAGCAGGATCAGGTAGGGCAGGTGACTGGCCTGGCGTGGACCCAGGTGGGCGGCGAATTGCTGACCATCGAAGCTGCGGTGATCCCCGGCAAGGGCCAGTTGATCAAGACCGGCTCCCTCGGTGACGTGATGGTCGAATCCATTACCGCCGCGCAGACCGTGGTGCGCAGCCGCGCCAGGAGCCTGGGGATCCCCCTGGACTTCCACGAGAAGCACGACACCCACATCCACATGCCGGAAGGGGCTACACCGAAGGATGGTCCGAGCGCTGGCGTAGGCATGTGCACGGCCCTGGTTTCGGCATTGACCGGCATACCGGTGCGCGCCGATGTTGCGATGACCGGGGAAATCACCCTGCGTGGCCAGGTATTGGCCATTGGTGGCCTGAAAGAGAAATTGCTGGCTGCACACCGCGGTGGCATCAAGACTGTGATCATTCCTGAAGAGAATGTTCGCGACTTGAAGGAAATTCCTGACAATATCAAGCAGGATCTTCAGATTAAACCGGTTAAATGGATTGACGAGGTCCTGCAAATTGCGCTGCAATACGCGCCGGAGCCCTTGCCGGATGTGGTTCCGGAGATAGTTGCAAAGGACGAAAAACGAGAGTCTGATTCCAAGGAAAGAATTAGCACGCATTAATGTGAATAAGCCTGGGGGCTTCCTTGACAGCTTTTTAGAGCCCTTGTTATAAAGCGGCTCTTAAGTGTCTGTAGGCCATTCAGCACTGGTTTTTGCTGTTTACCAAAAAACTTAGAATCATACTCAATAGATATATAAGGGGACTTAGAGTGAACAAGTCGGAACTGATTGATGCTATCGCTGCATCCGCTGATATCCCGAAAGCTGCTGCCGGCCGTGCGCTGGATGCAGTAATCGAATCCGTCACTGGCGCTCTGAAGGCCGGCGACTCCGTGGTACTGGTAGGCTTCGGTACTTTCTCTGTGACTGACCGCCCAGCTCGCACTGGCCGTAACCCACAGACTGGCAAAGCACTGCAAATCGCTGCTGCCAAGAAACCAGGTTTCAAAGCCGGTAAAGCCCTGAAAGAAGCGGTTAACTAAGCTTCGATCAAGCCTTTGCTACCCGGGTCGGACGCAGGTCTGGCCTGGCAGCGGAGCGAAAGCTGACCCAAGTATCCATCGGGTCGCCAAGCCGGGGGTGTAGATTCAACCCCCCGTCCGCTCCGCCAGTTACGAGAAGGCGCATCCTCGGATGCGCCTTTCTTCTATCCGGACTCTACCCACGCTCCACGGTTGCCAATTTTTGAAGTTCAACCGTTTCTGGGGGACGCATGCTGCAAAATATCAGGGACAATTCACAAGGCTGGATTGCCAAGACCATTATCGGGATCATCGTCGCATTGATGGCGTTCACCGGTATCGAGGCCATTTTCCAGGCTTCGACCAACACCAAGCAGGACGTGGCCAAGGTCAACGGTGAAGAAATCACCCAGACTGAACTGAGCCAGGCCGTCGACATGCAACGTCGCCAGCTGATGCAACAGCTGGGCAAGGATTTCGATGCTTCACTGCTGGACGAAAAACTGCTGCGCGAAGCGGCCCTCAAGGGCCTGATCGATCGCAAGCTGCTGCTGCAAGGCGCTGCCGACTCCAAGTTTGGCTTCTCTGAAGCTGCACTGGACCAGGTGATCCTGCAGACGCCGGAATTCCAGGTGGACGGCAAGTTCAACGCCGAACGCTTTGACCAGGTGATCCGTCAGCTGGGCTACAGCCGTCTGCAGTTCCGTCAGATGCTGACCCAGGAAATGCTGATCGGCCAGGTGCGCGCAGGCATCGCCGGCAGCGGTTTCGTGACCGACGCCGAAGTGCTGGCATTCGCCCGTCTGGAAAAACAGACCCGCGATTTCGCTACCGTCAATATCAAGGCCAACCCTGCGGCGGTGAAACTCACCGACGACGAGGTCAAGGCTTACTATGACCAGCACGCCAAGGAGTTCATGACCCCGGACCAGGTGGTCATTGACTACTTGGAACTGAAGAAGTCTTCCTTCTTCGACCAGGTCAGCGTCAAGGACGATGAACTGCAGGCTGCCTATCAGAAAGAAACCGCCAACCTCGCTGAACAGCGTCGTGCCGCGCACATCCTGATTGAAGTCAACGACAAGGTCACCGACGCGCAAGCCAAGGCCAAGATCGAAGAAATCCAGGCACGCCTGGCCAAGGGTGAGAAGTTCGAGGCCCTGGCCAAGGAGTTCTCCCAGGATCCAGGTTCGGCCAACAATGGCGGCGATCTGGGCTTTGCCGGCCCTGGCGTCTACGACCCTGACTTCGAAGCTGCCTTGTACGCGTTGAACAAAGACCAGGTTTCGGCGCCGGTGCGCAGCACCTTCGGTTGGCATTTGATCAAGCTGTTGGGCGTTGAAGCACCGCAAGTGCCGACGTTTGCCAGCCTGAAAGACAAGCTGACCCGCGAGCTCAAGACCCAACAGGTCGAGCAGCGTTTTGTCGAAGCAACCAAGCAATTGGAAGATGCGGCATTCGAAGCCTCCGACCTGGCCCAACCAGCATCGGACCTGAAGCTGACCGTACACACCTCCGCGCCGTTTGGCCGTGAAGGTGGTGACGGTGTCGCGGCCAACCGCGCCGTGGTCACCGCTGCGTTCAGCCCGGAAGTGCTGGATGAGGGTGCCAACAGCAGCGCCATCGAGCTGGACCCGGAAACCATCATCGTGCTGCGTGCCAAAGAGCACCGCAAACCGGCGCAACTGCCGCTGGAAAGCGTTGCCGCGGCGATTCGCACACAGATGGCCAAGGAGCGCGCCAGCGCGGCTGCCAAGACTCACGCTGACGAACTGATCGCCAGCCTGCGTGATGGCAAGACCCCGCTGAACCAGCCGGTCGACGGCCAGGCCTGGAAAGTCACTGAAGCGGCTACCCGTAGCCAGGAAGCGATTGACCCGGCCGTGCTGCAAGCCCTGTTCCGCATGCCCAAGCCTGCGGCCAAGGACAAGCCGACCTTCACCACCGTGACCCTGGCTGATGGCAGCCTGGTGATCGTGCGCTTGAACGGCGTCAACGAAGCGGCCGCCCCAACGGACGAAGAAAAGGCGCAATACCGCCGCTTCCTCGCTTCCCGTGTCGGCCAGCAGGACTTTGCGGCGTACCGCAAGCAGTTGGAAACCAAGGCTGATATCAAGAAGTACTGATGTCGCTTTGAACAAGAAGCCCCCGGCCTGAAAAGACCGGGGGCTTTTTTATGTGTGCGCTAGACTGGGTACTCGGTATCGTCGACCCAGGAGTTCCAAGCGTGTTGATTCAAGGAATGGATGGCTTGCTGATCCGCCGCGCCAGCGTGGCGGATGTTCCTGCGGTGCTGCAGGTGTTCGACGAGGTGATCGCCTGGTTCGTTGGCAGGGGCAATACCCATCAGTGGGGCACCGAGCCCTGGTCGGGGTCGCCCCGGCGGGTCGCGCAAGTGGCTGAAGCCTGCGCGTTGCCCGGGGCCTGGGTTGTCGAGGACCCCGAGGGGCATCTCCGAGGAGCGCTGGTGGTGGGCGATCCCATGCCTTATGTACCTTCGGCGACTGAGCCCGAGGTGTATGTGCGCCTGTTGATTGCCGCGCGTGACCCGAGTGTTCGCGGCCTTGGCCGGCGCATGATGGCCTTTGCCGATGACCAGGCCCGCGCAGCAGGAGTCACGCGCTTGCGTGTGGACTGCTACGGCGGCGGGACAGGGGATCTGGTGCGTTTTTATGAGTCCTGTGGCTACCAGCGCATTTCAACGTTCGACTTGGCGGGGTGGCCGGGCCAACTGCTGGGGCGCCGTCTGTGATGCACCGGCCCAGGCCAGCAGCATCAGAAGCACAACCGCCCATGGAAAGGCCGTGACGCCCCAACCTTGAAGCAATACGCCACCCGCCAGGCCGCCACCGGCTATCCCCAGGTTCCACACGGTCACCAGCATGGATTGTGCGGCATCCGCCGACTTGCCCGCCGATTGGGCCAGTGCGGTTTGCAGCAATGCCGGCAAACCGCCGAACGCCAGGCCCCATAACGTCACGGCGATATAGATGACTGCCGGCACATTGATCCACAACGCCAGCGCAAGGGCGATCAGGCCAAACAGCGCACAACTGATCAGCAGCAAGGCGCGCAACCACCGGTCAATCAATACACCTGCCAGCCAGATGCTCAGCACTGCCGCGAGGCCGAACACCAGCAGTACTCGGTCAACGTCCGCATCGACCCCTGCGGGCACCAGCAACGGGGCGATGTAGGTGTACAGAATGTTGTGGGCCAGCACGTAGGTAAACGTCACCCATAGCACCGGACGAATGCCCGGCAGGTTCAGCACCTGGCGCAGCCCCAGGCGTTTATCCGCCCGTTCGCCGGCAAAGTCCGGCAGTTGCCAGCGTGCCCAGGCGAGCAGCACCAGGGTCAGCCCGGTCATGATCGCAAAGCTCAAGCGCCAGCCAACGGCGGTGCCGAGGAAGGTGCCCGCAGGTACACCCAGCGACAGCGCCAGGGGTGCACCCAGCATCGCCACGGCAATGGCGCGACCTTGCAGGTGTGGCGCCACCATTCGGCTCGCATAACCCGCCAGCAACGCCCACAGCAACCCGGCGAAGACCCCGGCAAAAAAGCGCGCCACCAGGGTCAACCCGTAATGGCTGGACAGCGCGGTTACGCTATTGACCAAGGCAAAGCCGCCAATGGCCAGCAGCAACAACGGCCGCCTGCGCCAGCCGCGGGTCAGCAGCGTCAGCGGGATGGCTGCCAGCAGGGAGCCAAGGGCGTAGAGGGTAACCAATTGGCCGACCAAGGCGGGCGACACGCCCAGGCCGTCGCCCATCTGCGGCAGAAGCCCGGCGGGCATGGCTTCGGTGAGGATGGTAATAAAGCCGGCGCTGGCCAGGGCCAGTAGACCGCCCAAGGGTAAAGAATCCCGCTGGGCTGATGCGGTGAGTGAAGGGCTGCTGCTCATGACGTTTTATCCAGGTAAAAGGGCAAGCAGGCAGAGTAGGGGGCTGTGGTTGACGGAAAAACAGGCTAAGGTTCCGAACTTATCGGACGCGGATGTCCGTAATTGGAGGCAGATCATGGACAGCTTGGGCAGCCTGTCGGTATTTGTGCAGGTGGCGCAGACGCTCAGCTTCACCGCCGCCGGCCGCGTGCTGGGGGTGTCGTCGTCGGCCGTGGGCAAAAGCATTGCGCGGATGGAAGAGCGCCTGGGCGTGCGGCTGTTTCACCGCAGCACGCGCAGTATCACCTTGACCAGTGAAGGTGCACTGTTCCTTGAGCGCTCGCGGCGGATTCTCGCTGAGGTGGAAGCGGCCGAGCAGGAGCTGACGGACGCCGCTGCAACGCCACGGGGCAAGTTGCGCATCAGTGTGCCGCAGGTGCGCGGCTTGTTGATGCCGGTGCTCAGTGACTTTATGCGCACCTACCCGGAGATCGAGCTGGACGTGGATTTTTCCGACCGCATGGTGGACGTGATCGAGGAAGGTTTCGATGCGGTGATTCGCACGGGCAAGCCGGAAGATTCGCGCTTGATGGCGCGTCATCTGGGCCACTACCAGTTGGTACTCGTCGCCACGCCGGGCTACTTCGCCCAACACGGCACGCCGCAGCAACCACAGGACCTCAATGGCCACGCCTGCCTGCGCCACAAGTTCTGCGCCACGGGCAAGCTCGAGCCCTGGCCGTTGCGCCTTGCCCCGGGGGCTGCGGAACCGCTGTTGCGTACGCCGCTGGTCAGCACCACCATCGAGTCCCTCAAGCATGTGGTGCTCGAGGGCTTGGGCATTGCCTGCCTGCCGGACTACATGGTCAACCAGGCCGTGGACGAAGGGCGCTTGCAACGGGTGCTGGATGATGACCTGGAGCATCGGGGCAATTTCTGGATATTGTGGCCCGGTCGCCATACCTCGGCCAAGCTCCGCGTATTTATTGACCATATGTGCGCCGGGCTTTTCCCTGCAGGCCCCGGCGCGTAACCCTGTGACGTTTTACCGACAGGAATGCGCGCGCCAAGGCCTCGTTCTGTTGCACAATACCGCCCAGACCGTTTTCCTCAGGATTATCAATGTCGACATCATTCCACTTGCGTAGCCTCGGGCTGGCGCTGGTGCTGGCGGGCGCCGCGGGCTGCTCGTCACCCAAGACCGCTATTTATGAACATGAGAACTTCGACGACTCCGGTACATTTTCCCGGGATTACCCGGTTACCGATGTAGCGGCGTGCGAGGCCGCGCGGCGCGCCTTGCTGAGCCAGGGCTACATCATCACCAGCAGCGATCCGAAACTGGTCGTGGGTAACAAGAGCTTCCAGCAGACCGGCGAAACGCACCTGCAGATCAGCTTCAACGTGGTGTGCGCCGATGATGGCAAAGGCAAGAACCACTCGACGATGTTCGCCAATGCCCTGCAGGATCGTTATGCGCTGAAGAAGGTCAACAACTCCGCGAGCCTGGGCGTGGGCGTGCTGGGGTCGGTGTCGATGCCGATCGGCTCTACCGATGACTCGATGGTGAAGGTGGCCAGTGAGACGGTGTCCGCGCCGAAGTTCTACGACCGTTACTTTGCGTTGGTGGATGTGTTCCTGCCACAGGAAGTGAAGAAGGCCGAGCATATCCCCGAGCAGCCCAAGGCCGACCTCGGTGTGCCGGAGCCGAAGGCCGCACCGGCTGCAGAGAAAGTCGAGGCGCCGAAGGAAGAGCCTGCCGCACCGGCTGCCTCGGAGCCGGTTGTGCCCGCGCCTGAGGCTGCACCGATTGCGCCGCAGGCCG
>NZ_CVTH01000079.1:0-2479 GCF_900005955.1 Pseudomonas sp. 8 R 14
GAGCGTGCCTGGCCTGCCTGGCGCGCACGCCCGGCTGCCGAACGCGCGGCGCTGCTGGAGCGCTGGTACCAGGTGATGATCGACAACCTCGATGACCTGGCGCTGATCATGACCTGCGAGCAGGGCAAACCCCTGAACGAAGCCCGTGGCGAAGTGCGCTACGGTGCCGGTTTCGTCAAATGGTTCGCCGAGGAAGCGCGCCGGGTCTACGGCGAAACCATGCCCGCGCCCAGCGGTGATCGGCGTTTGCTGACCCTCAAGCAACCGGTGGGCGTATGCGCCGCCATCACCCCATGGAATTTCCCCAACGCGATGATCACGCGCAAATGCGCACCGGCGCTGGCCGCCGGTTGCCCGATCATCGTCAAACCCTCGGACCTCACGCCGCTGTCGGCCCTGGCCCTGGCGGTGCTGGCCGAGCGCGTCGGCATTCCGGCCGGGGTGTTCAATGTGATCACCGGCTTACCCGCCGGCATTGGCGAAGAGCTGACCGGCAACCCGGCGGTGCGCAAGATTTCCTTTACCGGCTCCACCGCCGTCGGCCGCCTGTTGATGCGCCAGAGTGCCGAGCACATCAAGCGCTTGAGCCTGGAACTGGGCGGCAATGCGCCGTTTATCGTGTTCGATGACGCCGACCTCGAACAGGCGGTGGCCGGGGTAATGCTCAGCAAGTTTCGCAACGCCGGGCAAACCTGCGTGTGCGCTAACCGCATCCTGGTGCAGGAGGGTATCTATGCGCGTTTCGCGGCGCGACTGGTGGAGGAGGTGGGCAAGCTCAAGGTCGGCAACGGCCTGGACGACGGCGTGACCATCGGCCCGCTGATCAACCCCGCAGCGGTGAGCAAAGTCGCGCGGCATATCGACGACGCCCTGAGCCAGGGCGCCCAGTTGCTGTGCGGCGCCGTCCCCAGCGGTGACAGCCAGTTCGTGCAGCCCACGGTACTTGGCGATACCCTCGCCGGGATGTTGCTGGCCAATGAAGAAACCTTCGGCCCGGTGGCACCGCTGATGCGCTTTACCGACGAAGCCCAGGCCCTCGCCCTGGCCAACGCCACCCCGTACGGCCTGGGCGCCTACTATTTCACCCAGGACCTGCAGCGTTCGTGGCGCTTTGGCGAGGCCCTGGAGTTCGGCATGGTCGGGCTCAACACGGGGATCATCTCGATGGAAGTCGCGCCGTTCGGCGGCATCAAGCAATCGGGCCTGGGGCGCGAAGGCAGCAAGTACGGCCTGGACGAATACCTTGAAGTCAAAGCCTTCCATATCGGCGGCTTGAACTGAATTTTTGCGAGGCACACACCATGAGCAAGGCATTCAGAATCGCCGCGATTGCCGGCGATGGCATCGGCAAGGAAGTCCTGCCCGAAGGGCTGCGGGTACTGGAGCAGGCCGCCAGGATCTGGGACCTGGACCTGAGCATCGAAGTGCTCGACTGGGCCCACTGCGATTACTACCTGGAACACGGGCAGATGATGCCCGAGGACTGGTTCGAGCAGCTCAAGGGCTTTGACGCGATCTACTTCGGCGCCGTGGGCTTGCCGGACAAAGTCCCGGACCATATTTCCCTGTGGGGCTCGCTGCTCAAGTTCCGCCGCGACTTCGACCAGTACGTGAACATCCGCCCGGTGCGGCTGTTCCCCGGCGTGCCTTGCCCTCTGGCCGGGCGCGCGCCGGGGGACATCGACTTTGTGGTGATCCGCGAAAACACCGAGGGCGAATACTCCTCGGTGGGCGGCAAGATGTTTGAAGGCACCGAGCATGAGTTCGTGCTGCAGGAATCGGTGTTCACTCGACGTGGGGTTGATCGCATTCTCAAGTTCGCCTTCGACCTGGCCCAGACTCGTCCGCGCAAGAAGCTGACGGCGGCGACCAAGTCCAATGGGATTTCCATCAGCATGCCGTATTGGGATGAGCGCACGGCATTGATGGCGGCGAACTATCCCGAGGTGACGTGGGACAAGCAGCACATCGATATTTTGTGCGCGCGGTTTGTGTTGCAGCCGGACCGGTTTGATGTGGTGGTGGCGTCGAATCTGTTTGGCGACATCCTGTCGGACCTGGGGCCGGCGTGTGCGGGGACCATCGGGATAGCGCCGTCGGCGAACCTGGATCCGGAGCGGCGGTTTCCGTCGTTGTTCGAGCCGGTGCATGGATCGGCGCCGGATATTTACGGGCAGAACATTGCCAATCCGATTGCGATGATCTGGTCGGGGGCGTTGATGTTGGACTTCTTGGGCAATGGGGATGGGCGGTATCGGGCGGCCCATGATGGGGTATTGCGGGCGATTGAGGCGGTGATTGCGGAAGGGGTGGTTACGCCGGATCTGGGGGGGCGGGGATCGACTCAGGATGTGGGGATTGCGATAGCTGGGCGGCTTTTTGATTGAGTACATATCCGTTGCTGCGGTAACGGCCACTTATGGTTTCGCTTTTACAGCGACTCACTTTTGGAGGGACCCAAAAGTAAGCAAAAGGTCCT
>NZ_CVTH01000079.1:2529-19946 GCF_900005955.1 Pseudomonas sp. 8 R 14
ACGCTCCAAAGCCTGCGTTCGGCCAGCGTGTTTGACGGGGCGATCCCAGATCAAAAACAAAGCGAGGCGGCCTTAAAGCCGACCTGATCTTTGACGCGTACGCGGTGTGGCTTCTACTTCCTTAACCGCTGACGAAGTCAGCAATCTTTTGATCTGCTCTGGCTCTGGCTTTTGATCTTGATCTCAGGCGCCCCGTTAACCACGCTGGCCGAACGCAGGCTTGAATCCGTGGGTAACCCGGCAGGACGCCGGGTTAGCCGTCCTGGGCCAGGGACGGCCCATGACGGCGGCCCACGGATTCAAGCCTGCGTTCGGGCATACCGAGCCTAGGCGAGGTACCGAGTGGTGGGGTGATGGCCTTTTGCTTACTTTTGGGCCTTTCCAAAAGTGAGCCGCTGTAAGAGCGGAACCATAGGCAGCCGTTACCGCAGCAACGGATATGTACTCAGTACCCCCGCAACCGATCCACCTCACCCACCATCTCCTCCCCCCGCTCAAACCGCCGAATATTCTCCAACAACACCCCAAACGCACTCTCCGGCTGGGTCATAGCCGCAATATGCGGCGTCAACAACACCTGCGGGTGCTCCCAAAACGGATGCTCCGGCGTCGCCGGCTCTTCCCGCAGCACATCCAGCACCGCCCCACTCAACTGCCCACTCTCCAGCGCCTCGAGCAAATCCTCTTCAACCAGGTGCCCCCCACGGCCCATATTCACCAACCCCGCCCCCCGTGGCAGTTGCGCAAACAAGCGCCGGTCCAGAATCCCCTGGGTCTGCTCCGTCAACGGCAACACGCACAGCAAAATATCGCACTGGCTGAGAAACGCCGGGAGTTGCGCTTCCCCCGCATAACACTCCACCCCCGGCACCTGGTGCGCACTGCGCGCCCAGCCGGACAGGGCAAAGCCCAGGGGTGCCAAGGTCGCCAGGATCTGCTGGGCCTGGGCACCCAACCCCATCACGCCCACACGCCGGTTCGCAGCCGGCTGCAACAGGTGCGCCTGCCAACAGCGCGCCACCTGCTGCTGGCGATAGCGCAGCATGTCGCGGTGCAGACTCAGCACCGCCCAACTGGCGTACTCGCACATGCCGCGGGTGATGCCCGGGTCCAGCAGGCGCACCACCGGCAGGCCCGCAGGCAGGCGATCAAGGTCCAACTGATCGACACCGGCCGACAAGGCGAACAACACCTTCAGGTTGGGCAGCACGCGGGCCAGATCTTCCGGTGCCTGCCAGGCGGCCAGGTAGTCGACCTCGGCGGGGTTGCCGAGGTCGGGCCAGGTGCGCCACTCGATATCCGGCGCGTGTTGGGCGAACAGTGCCTGCCAGTGTCGGCCGCGCACCGGGTCAGCTTTGTAGAGCAAGGCCATGGGCATTTCCTGCTGGATAAACGGAAGCATCATCATCGCCCAAAGCCCGGCGCAGGATCTGTTGAAACGCGGGGCGAAAACAGTTGATCCGAATTTCTCACGGGGCAAGTTCGGCGTAGTTGGTTGCCCGCAGGCCGTACTCTGGACTGCATCGCAACCACCTTCCGGTTGCCGGACTCACGATGGGAAATGCCATGAATAGCAAAGTCGACGAAACCCCTCATTTGCTCCGTCAGCGCGAGCAGTTCGTGCCCCGTGGCCTGGTGACCGCGCACCCGCTGGTGATCGATCGCGCCCAGGGCGCCGAATTGTGGGACGTGGATGGCAAGCGTTACCTGGACTTCGTCGGCGGTATCGGCGTGCTCAACATCGGCCATAACCACCCCAAGGTGGTCGCCGCCGTGCAGGCCCAGTTGCAGAAGGTTTCCCATGCCTGCTTCCAGGTGGTGGCCTACCAGCCTTACCTCGACCTGGCCCAGCGCCTGTGTGAAATGATCGGCGGCCAGGAAGCCTATAAAGCGGCGTTTTTCACCTCCGGCGCCGAGGCGGTGGAAAATGCGGTGAAGATCGCCCGCGCCCATACCAATCGCTCGGCGGTCATCGCCTTCCGTGGCGGTTTCCACGGGCGCACATTGCTGGGCACCACGCTCACCGGCATGAGCCAGCCCTACAAGCAGAACTTCGGGCCGTTTGCGCCGGAGGTGTTCCATACCCCTTACCCGAACGCTTATCGCGGCGTGACCAGTGACATCGCGCTCAAGGCCCTGGATGAGTTGCTGGCGACCCAGGTAGCGCCGGAGCGGGTGGCTGCGATCATCATCGAACCGGTGCAGGGCGATGGCGGTTTCCTCACTGCGCCCCCTGAGTTTCTCCAGGCGCTGCGGGCGTTGGCCGACAAGCATGGCATCGTGTTGATCCTCGACGAGATCCAGACCGGCTTCGGTCGCACCGGCACCTGGTTCGGTTTCCAGCACGCGGGCATCCAGCCCGACCTGGTTACCGTGGCCAAGAGCCTGGCCGGCGGCTTGCCGTTGTCCGGCGTGGTCGGCAAGGCGCACATCATGGATGCACCGCTGCCCGGCGGGCTGGGCGGCACCTACGGTGGTAATGCGCTGGCCTGTGCGGCGGCGTTGGCGGTGATCGATGCGTTCGAGCAGGAGCAGTTGCTGGCGCGCAGCCAAGTACTGGGCGAGCGCCTGCGCCAGGGGTTGCTCGATTTGCAGGCGCGCTACTCGCGCATCGGCGATGTGCGCGGCACCGGCTTTATGTTGGCGATGGAGTTGATCAAGGATGACCCGGCCCGCACCCCGGATGCCGACCTCAACCAACGCCTGATCGATGCAGCCCGGGCCGGTGGTTTGCTGGTGATCAAGTGCGGGGTACATCGCAATGTGCTGCGCTTCCTCGCGCCGCTGGTGACCAGCGAAGCCCAGGTCGACGAAGCGCTGGAAATCCTCGACGGCGCCTTGGCACGGGTCTTGAACTGAGGCTGTGCCCGCTACGGGCCAACTGCGGCATTGGAGGCTTGACCCCACATGGGACTGACAGATTATCGAGCGTTGCTGATCGATTGCGATGAAGTGCTGGTGGATCGCGATTCAGGGGTGTGGGCGGCGTTGCAGCCGCTGCTCGACAGCCGTGGCGGGCAGCCGGCCAAGGATCAGGTGCTGGCCGAATTCAACACGCAGGTTGCCAGGCTCTACCCGCGTTTCGCCGAGCTGGGCTTCAGTGGCGTGTTGTGTTTTGCCCATCGCCAACTGGCCGAAAGTTGGGGGCTGCACGCCAGTTGGGAGGAGGGCATGAGCTTTGCGCGTTCGGCGGGCAATTGGTCGTTGTTCGAGGATGCGCCGGGGGCCATGCTGTACCTGCGCAAGTTCTACCGTTTGCTGGTGCGTGGCGACCGTGATGCCGAGGACCGCGGGGTGTTGTGCGAGCGATTGGGGATTGCACCGGAAGATTTCATTTCCCTCGCCGAAGACCCGCAATGGCTCACGGACCGAGGCGCGCAGCTGCAACCGGTGCTGCATGTGACGCGACCGGCGGTCGGCGCACACGGGGCGCTGGACCGCTGTTTGATCGGCCGCCACCGGGCACGGCAGCCTTCGCCTTGTGCGGCGGAGTACTGCATCAACAGCATGGCGGATCTGGTGGCGCAGCATCAGCTGTCTTTACGGCGCTGATTTTGCTAGAAGATTGTCTTACAAACGGCAGTCAAGAGGTACGTGATGGAAGGGCAAGTCAAGCTGGACCGGATCGACATCAGTATTCTGGTTGAACTGCAAAAAGACGGGCGGATGACCAATGTCAGCCTCGCCGACGCCGTGGGCCTGTCCGCCAGCCCCTGCCTGCAACGGGTCAAGCGGCTGGAGTCGGCCGGGTATATTTCCAGCTACAAGGCGCACTTGAACCTGGCCAAGATCACCGACTCGGTGACGGTGTTTACCGAGATCACCCTCAGCGACCATAAACGCGAAGACTTCGCCAAGTTCGAATCGAATATCCGCCTGGTGGACGAGGTACTTGAGTGCCACTTGATCAGCGGTGGCTACGACTATCTGGTGCGTTTCATGACCCGCAGCATCCAGCACTACCAGGAAGTGGTCGAGAGCCTGTTGGATAAGAACATTGGCATCTCCAAGTACTTCAGCTACATCGTGATCAAGTCGCCGGTGCTCAAGGATGGCGTGCCGTTGCGCAAGTTGCTGCGGCACTGAAATCCGCGCGCTTTCCTGTGGGAGGGGGCTTGAACCTGATGGCGGCCTGACAGCCGACCAGGATGTTGGCGTGGAATGAGTACATATCCGTTGCTGCGGTAACGGCCACTTATGGTTTCGCTCTTACAGCGACTCACTTTTGGAGAGGCCCAAAAGTAAGCAAAAGGCCTTCGCCCCACCACTCGGCACCTCGCCCAGGCTCGGTGTGCCCGTAATCCGACAGTGATTTGGGGGGCCGCCGCCACGCGCCATCCATGGCGCGGGGCGGCTAAACCGGCATCCCTGCCGGTTTACCCCCCAAATCACTGTCGAATTCCGGCCAGCGTGGTTTAACGGGGCGCCTGAGATCAAGATCAAAAGCAAGATCAAGGGCGGCTCGCTTCGCATCGTGGTTACTGTTGGTGGCTACAACGTTGTAGATAGCTATGCCCCTGATGGCGGTCTTTCAGCTGACCCCGCTTTAGGGGGGGAACGGGTTCAAATGTGAGAGCTGGCTTGCCTGCGATGCAGGCACCTCGGTGCATCCGGTACACAGCTTTGCGCAGGGCGTGGGAACGATCAAAGCTCACTGCTTTTGCACCTCAATTGGACACGCCCCCCCGTAGTCTCGGCTAAACGCCTCATCTCGACGCAACCCGCATAAAACACTTTTTCGGGCCCTTAAACAGTGGTCTGCACCGATCCGTGGGTGCAATTCGGCGAAAAACGCAAAAGGGCCTGCGCTGTAATGCTCGCAGAGTGAGGGAGCGCAGGGTTGTGCGGTGTTTTCCAGCCGCGACAGCCTTGGGTTGAACACCACCAATCGGAGCGAAAAAAATGCGAATGAGCAACGCAAAAGCACTGTTGGGTTATGGGGCGTTCATGCTGGCGACCGCCAGCGAGGCGCATCAGATTTGGTACGAACAACTTCCCGGCCAGCCATTGGCCTTGTACTACGGGGAGTATGACAAGAATGTTCTGGAGGTGACCCCGGGGGGCATGGACCGGTTCAGGCAGCTGCGGGCCTGGTCGATGGCCGACCGGTCGGCACCGCTGCAGCTGAGCCTGCAGCGCCAGGCGTTCCTGCTGGCGGAGCAGCCCGGGCAAGAGGATTCGCTGCTGGCGCAAGACCTGCACTATCCGATGTTCGATGTGCATGAAGGCGTCAAGACCTTGAAAGCCGCCTGGACCCCGGCCACGCGTTGGGTCGGTGACCTGCGGGCCCGTAGCCCGGAGCTGACCCTGGATATCGTCCCCACCGGCGTTGCCGAGGCGGGCCGTGCGCAGTTCCGGGTGTTCTACGCGGGCAAGCCGCTGACGGGCCAGGAGGTCGTGCTGGAAACCGCCTCCGGTGAAGTCTTCAAGCAGCGCAGCGATGCCGCCGGCAACGTCAGCTTCGAGCTGCCCTGGCAGGGCACTTACGTGGTGGCCGTCGAGTACCAGGACAACAGCCCTGGGGAGCGTCTTGATCCGGCGGGCAAGCCCGAGCGGTTTGACGTCAAACGCTTCAGTTCGACGTTGTCGTTCCACCGCCAGCAAGGCCAGGCGGCGTTACCTCGCGCGCCGTCGCAACTGCCGGCATCGGAAGTCGCCAGGCTGAAAAAGTCAGCCTGATTCATTGCCTCCTTCATGAGTGATTGATATGACCCTTTCTTCAGGATTGGCCGGTCAGGCGGGCACTGTTGCGCCGACGCTTGCCCGCACGAACGTCACGGCGGCCACGCGCATGCTGGCTATCGATGCGCTGCGTGGTTTTGTGATGCTGTTGATGCTCATCGACCATGTGCGCGAAACCTTCTTGCTGCACCGGCAGGTCACCGACCCGATCGACGCCTTGAGTGTCACCCCGGACCTGTATTTCACCCGTATGCTCAGCGAGATCTGCGCCCCGGCGTTTATCTTCCTGACGGGCTTGTCGGCCTGGCTCTACAGCCAGAAACACAGCGCCCGCGAAACCTCGGTGTTTTTGCTCAAGCGCGGGCTGTTCCTGGTGTTCCTGGAAATCACCTTCGTGTGCTTTGCCTGGAATGCCGAATTCCCACCCAAGACGTTGTGGCTGCAAGTGATCTGGTGTATCGGCCTGTGCATGATCGTGCTCGCCGGTTTGCTGCACTTCAAGCGCGCCTGGCTGATCGTGCTGGGGGTGGCGATTGTCGCCGGGCATAACCTGCTCGACGGCGTGAGCGTCGGGCCGGAGTCGCCGTTCTTCGTGCCCTGGTCGATCCTGCATCAGCGGGTGTTTATCGACATTACCGAATTCACCCGCGCCCGCACGACGTATCCGATATTGCCGTGGATCGGTGTGATCCTGCTGGGCTGGGGCATCGGCCCGTGGTTTGGCAAGGCAATGCCGTCGGCGGAGCGTATCTCGCGCCTGGTCAAGCTGGGTGCAGGCCTGCTGGTCGCGTTCGTGTTTATCCGCTACCTCAATGTGTATGGCGAGAAACCCTGGGTGCAGACCGGTGATGCGCTGCGCACCTTCATGAGCTTCATGAGCGCGAAGAAATACCCGCCGTCGCTGATGTTCCTGATGCCCACCCTGGGCCTGTCGCTGCTGCTGTTGGCGCTGTTCGAGAAGTGGCAGGCCCGCTGGGCCACTGCGACCCTGGCGATCTACGGTGGGGCGCCGATGTTTTTCTACTTGCTGCACCTGTACGTGCTCAAGGCCATGTACCTGGTCGCGCTGGCGATCTGGGGCGCCAACCAAGGCACCTACTACGGTTTTGACGACCTGCCGATGGTGTGGTTGTGGAGCGTGATACTCGGGGTGTTGCTGTTCTTCCCGACACGCTGGTTCGCCGACCTCAAACAGCGTCGTCGCGACATCGCGATTCTCAAATACCTCTGACGGAACCAACGGTGTTCTGCGTCCTGCGGAACACCTTTGCCTGACACGTTCTGGAGTCAAACCGTGAAGATGCTATCGACCCGCACCCTGCTATTGGCATTGGGAGGGCAGAGCCTGCTCGCCTTCGCCGCCGAACAAGACACCGCCAAAGGCTTTATCGAGGACAGCCAGTGGAACCTGCTCAACCGCAGTGTCTACGACCGCCGCGACTACCAGCATGGCGCCCTCAGCAACGGCGCACGCAACGCCTACAAACCGCGATCCCAGCGCAGCGACCTGGCGGAAGAATGGGCCTATGGCCTGATGGCTGACTACGCCTCGGGTTTCACCACCGGTACCCTGGGTTTTGGCCTGGATGCGCACGTTTATTCCGCCTGGCAACTGGACAGTGGCGGTGGGCGCGCCGGGAAGGCACGGCTATTGGCGGTGGACAATGACGGCCACCCCAAGGAGCAGTTCAGCCGCGGTGGCGCAGTTGCCAAACTACGCGTTTCCTCCACCGAATTGCGCTACGGCGAGCAGCGGGTGAAAACCCCGGTGTTTGCCTCGTCCGACAGCCGCTTGCTGCCCGAAACCGCGACGGGATGGTGGTTGACCAGCCGCGAGTTGCCGGCCACCACCCTGTTCGCGGGGCACTTCAATGAGAGCACCGACCGCAACGCCAGCAGCCATGACCGAGGGTTTGTCGTCAACTATTCCAACGGCAGGCAAGGCGACCGCTTTGACTTGGTGGGCGTGCGCAATACGGCAATCAAGGGGCTGAGCGCCAGCGTGTTCAGTGCTGTCTATGAAGACACCTGGCGCCAGCATTACCTGGGGGCGGTCTACACCCGGCCGCTGTTTCCCGGCCAGGCACTGACCGTTGACCTGAACCTGTATCGCACCCAGGACACTGGCAAGGCGTTGTCGGGGCGCATCGATAACACCACATGGAGCCTGCTCTCGACCTATCGGTTCGGTGCCCACAGTGTGGGCGTGGGGTATCAGAAAGTCAGTGGCGACACGCCGTTCGACTACGTGACGCGCGGGGCGATTTACCTGAGCAACGCCGTGGCGTTGTCCGACTTCAACGCCCCACGGGAGGCCTCGTGGCAGGCGCGCTATGACCTGGACCTGGCGGCCCATGGCATGCCCGGCCTGAGCCTGGCGGCGTTGTATGTCCGCGGCAGTGGCATCGACGGCCGCCACATGGATCCTGGCGGTGGCTACCAATGGCTCGGCTACGGTGATGGGGGCAAACACTGGGAACGCGACCTGCAAGCACGCTACGTGGTGCAGTCCGGGGCCGCGAAAAATCTCGCCTTTACCCTGCGCCATGCCGTGCACCGGGGCAATGCGGCCCAGGCGGAGCTGGATGCCAACCAGATCCGCCTGGCGGTCGAGTACCCGTTGGGCGGGCGCTTGCACTAGGCCGGCGTTATTCCTGCAACTGCAACGCCTGCTGCTTGAGCTGGCGTTTCTGCGCGAACGGCAGCTTTTCATCGTCCCCATAGGGCGCGCTGTACCAGTTGCCGTAAGTCGGGTTGGGCAGCAAAAACCAGCGCTGCCCGAGCCAGTTCACATAGGGTTCGACGGCCTTGCGCTGGGCCTCGAGGGTGTTGCGTTCGGCCTGGACGAAATCCCCCAGGGAATCACCGGCCATCAATAGCACGCGAGCATGGCTGGCGACCCATTGGCGGCGGCAGTTCTTGCCGTAGCCGGCGCTTTCGCAGTGCCCGGTAGGCGTGCTGGCGGCGAGCACCTGTTGATGGCTCTCCACCGGAAAACCGCGCAGGCGCAGGTTGGCCACCGTGGCCGCGACCTGGCTGTGCTCGCGGTTGGTCAGGTAGTAAACCGTGATGCCTTTTTGTTGCGCCGCTTGCAGGAACGCCACGGCACCGGGGAGGGCCTGGGCCTTGGCCTGGTCGACCCAGGTGTTCCAGCGGTCGTAGCCATACACTTGGTTATTGATGACGTCGCGGGCATTGAGCGGCACGTTGTCCAGCAGGGTTTCGTCAATATCCACCACCACCGCCGGCGGCAGGCCGCTCAGGTTGCGGGGCGGGAAGGGCAGCGCGTCCCAGCTGGGATCGGCCAGCGCCACGTCGAGCTGGCGGGTGGCATGGGCGAAGACCTGGCGATAGATCAACTCGTGTTCGATGGAGGTCTGGGTCCAGAGTACGGCGTCGAGCTGGTCGTTGGCCGGCGGCGTTTGTTGGCAGCCTGCCAGCAGGCACAGGCTGGCGAAGATCAGGGGTCGCATGCAGAGGTCTCGCAGGGAAAGGGCGCGTGGGCGGCACCTTAGCCTGATTCAGCGTTGATGCACCACCGTCTTCAGCCTGGGCGCCGATGACTACTAAAACAGCCCGCCGTGGGTGATGCACGGCGGGCTGTTTTTTTACGGTGTTCTGTACTGGGGGCGCAGGGCCTCATCAATCATCCAGTGCGGTTGGCCGGGCCTGATGCACGTTCCGCCCACCCAGCGTTCGTGGCTGGCATGGTCGAGCCAGTACGCCTGTCCGTTGAGCACGCTATGGCCCAAGGGGGTCAGCGACAGCGGGCGGCGGGGCCAGTCCAGATGCGCCTCGGTTTCCGTCAGCAACGGCTGCTCGCCATCGATCAACGGCCGCAACAGCGCATGAAACATCATGTCCCCCAGGAACGGCAGCGGGTCGCGCCTGGCCGCCAGTTCGGCGAACACACGGCCAAACGGCAGCGGCCCGGCTTCGGCGAGGTAGGTCAGGGCCAGGCGCTCGGTCAGCGACAGGCCATCGCGTGTTCCCGGCAACTCCTGTAATTGACGCAACAGCGCCGGCGCCAGCAAGGGCAGGGCCGGGTGTTTGCCATGGGCAAGCTCGGCCAACGGGGTCGGTGAGCTGTCGCAATAGGCCGACCAGGCCTGTTTGGCCAGTTGCACCGCATCGTCACCGATGAGGCGCCGCTGTAGCCATAGCCACGCCAATACATCCGGCGCCAACTGGCCGATACCGATAAAGCGCTCGACACCGGGAATACGATCCACCTCGATCAGCTCCAGCTTGGGCGGTGCCTGCTCCAGGCCGGCCAGGGCACGGATCAGGAACAACTGGTCATAGGCGTCCGCCTCGCACCACAGCACGCTGTGCTCGGCACTGGCCAAGGTGTGGAGCTGATCGTATTCATCGTCGACGCGGCGCGTGACGTCCGCTAAGGGCAGGGCAAAGGCCTGGCTGATGAACTCGCTGCGCAGGGCGCGGAATTCTGCGGTGGGTATGTCGCGAACCGGCCCCATGCACAGCGGGTCGCTCAGCATGTGGAAGTGGCCCTTGAACCCGGCAATCTGAAGGCTATGGGCAATGTCATTGCCGCAGCGCCAGTGGGTGGTGCGCGCTTCGTCGCTGGCGGCAAAGTCGGGATGGCGGGCGGCGAAATCAATGGCGTCGACATGGGCCTTGAGCTTGGGCCAACTGCTGAAACCCAGTTGCCTGGCGATCTGCCATTGGGCCTGAGACAGGGTGGCGCCGGGGTCCTGGGCTTTCAGCTGGCGCAACAGTTCCTTGGCGCGCTTGCGCTGTTGCTCAAGGTTGAGACGGCCATCGGTGTTGGAGGATACAGGGCGTTGCGACATACGATCTCCTTGCACAAACCTTTTCCGCTTTAAGGTTGGGAGTCGTAGAAATGAGGTAGAGCTTCATTGTCCTGGGCGCAGCCCTTTCCGCGGAAGGTGGCGTAGAGAGCGCCAGGCGGGAAATATAGGCACTGCGGCGTTTGATTGCAAATCGGGCTTGGGATCAAACCCGTACTCTTTTTTGGGTTGCACGGGGTCAAGTGTGGGAGGGTGCTTGCTCCCGATGGCGATGGGTATCTACACAACTTTTCAGATCCTGACAAATCTCCCTGTGGCGAGCGGGCTTGTCCTGCGCTGGGCTGCGAAGCAGCCCCAAAACCAGCCTCTACAGAGTGTCTGATACACCGCGTTCTTCTTTACTGGGGCTGCTACGCAGCCCAGCGCGGGACAAGCCCGCTCGCCACAACAGCCCAATCTGCGGGGCGTTCAGCGTTGAGCCAAAGTTGTGTAGATACCTATGCCCCGATGGCGGCCTCTGGGCCGACCTTTTTTTTGGATTGGGCCGGGTACATATCCGTTGCTGCGGTAACGGCCGCTATGGGTTCCGCCCTTACGGCGGCTCACTTTTGGAAAGGCCCAAAAGTAAGCAAAAGGCCTTCGCCGTAGTGGTGGCGATAGTTTGAAATTTTTCATGAAAACTTCCCGCGCCTGCCGCACCATTGCGCCCAACAGGTTTAAGAGGAACACCGCGTCCATGAGTGCACTGATCGAAACCCGCGCCCTCACGCGCATGGACGAGCGCCGCCAGGTGCTGTTGCTCCAACCCACGAGTTTCACCTTGAACCGCGCCGACCGGGTGTCGATCACCGGTTCCTCCGGCTCTGGAAAAAGTGTGTTGCTGCGCGCATTGGCGTTGCTGGACGCCCCCACCAGCGGGCAGGTGCTGTGGAATAGCCAGCCGATTGTCGATGCGCAGATTCCGCACTACCGCAGCCATATCAGCTACCTGTCCCAACGCCCGGCGCTGCTCGAAGGCACGGTGGAGGACAACCTGCGTTTTCCCTTCAGCCTCAAGACCCTGCGCCAGCGTCGCTTCGACCCGGAAGCGGTGACCACTTTGCTGGGGCATGCCGGTAAGGCGGCGGATTTTTTGACCAAGAACGCGTTGGACCTGTCGGGTGGCGAGGCCCAGGTGGTCTCGCTGATCCGCACCCTGCAACTCAACCCCGAGGTGCTGCTGCTGGACGAACCCACCGCCGCCCTCGACCCCACCTCATCCCGCGATGTGGAAGCGTTGATCAGCGCCTGGTTTGCCGGCGACAATGCCCGCGCCTATGTCTGGGTGTCCCACGACCTCGACCAGGCCCGGCGCATGAGCGACATCCACTGGCAGATGAGTGCCGGGGTGTTGAGCGAGGCGGCCCAGCCATGAATTATCAGAATCTCACCGCCCTGGACATGGTCATCGCCGCTTCGCTGATCCTGGTCAACGGTGCGCTCTCCCTGCTGCTGCGCCTGGGCCTGGGCCGCCAGTTGCTGTGGGCGGCGGTGCGTACCGTGGTGCAACTGTCGGCCATCGGTTACCTGCTGGGCTGGGTGTTCGCGTTCGCCTACTGGTATGTGGTACTGCCGTTGATGGGCGCAATGACCCTGATCGCCGGGCTGTCGGCGGCGGGGCGTGGGCGTCGCACGTACCGGGGGCAAAGGGTCGACAGCATCCTGTCGGTGTGGGGCAGTTCGTGGCTGGTGACGGCAGTGGGCTTGTTTGCGGTGATCCGCATCCACCCGTGGTACGAGCCTCAGTACGCGATCCCGATCCTCGGCATGATCCTCGGCAACACCCTGACCGGCGTGTCCCTGGGGATCGAACGCATGACCCAGGAACTGACCTCGGGGCGCAACACCATCGAGATGATCCTGGCCCTCGGCGGCTCACGCTGGGAGGCGGCGCAGGAAGCGATCCGCCAGGCGGTACGCGCGGGGATGATCCCGACGCTGAACCAAATGACCGTGGTCGGCATTGTCAGCCTGCCCGGCATGATGACCGGCCAGGTGCTGGCGGGGGAAAGCCCGGTGGACGCGGTGCGGTATCAGATCGTGATCATGTTCCTGATTGCCGCGTCGTCGGCGTTGGGCACGGTGGGGGCGGTGTTGTTGACCTATCGGCGGTTGTTTTCCAGGAGCCACCGGTTTTTGCGTGAGCGCTTGCAAGAGCGCTAAGCGTTCAGTTAAGCGAAAGTGATTCACTGTAGGAGCGAGCTTGCTCGCGAAGAACTCAGGGCCACCGCGCTTATCGAGAATGAGCGCGTTGTCTGGGCGTTTTTCGCGAGCAAGCTCGCTCCTACAAAAAGCCTGGGGCAAGCCCGCTCGCCACAAAAGTATGGCTGACCCCGAAGGGCTCATCACAGGTTCAAGGCTGATCCACCACGCCAAAATCCAGCACCACCTTCATCGCCTGGGTCTTGTCCGCCGCCAGTTCAAACGCCTGCACCGCCTGCTCGAACGGCACCGTGTGGGAGATCACCGGGCACACGTCGATAACCTGGCGATTGAGCAAGTCCACCGCCTGGGCAAACTCACTGTGGAAGCGGAAGGTGCCGCGCAGGTCGATCTCGCGGCTGACCAGCAGGTTCAGCGGCAGCGACACCTCACCGCCCAAGCCGACCGTGACCAGCACGCCGCGTGGGGCGATGCAGTCCAGGCCGTTACGCAGGGCCTGGGCACTGCCGGAGACTTCGAACATCACCTCGAAGTAACCCTTCTCGGCGGTGTAGCGCTTGAGCGCGTCGATGCCGTCGGCGATGTTGTGGGTGCGCGTGGCGCCCATTTTTTTCGCGCAGGCCAGGGCGCTGGCGGACAGGTCCACCGCGACGATTTCAGCCGCACCGGCGGCGCGCAGGCCGGCGATCAGCAGGTTGCCGATGGGGCCGCAACCGGTCACCAGCACGCGCTTGCCGAATACTGCGCCGGCCCGTTGGATCGCATGCAACCCCACCGACAGCGGTTCGGCCAGTGCACCTTCGGCGAGGCTGACATGATCGGCCAAAAGATGTGCCTGATGCGTCTCGATCACCAGGCTCTGGCGGAACGCGCCCTGGATATGCGGGAAGGGCATCGCGCTGCCGTAGAAGCGCATGTCCAGGCAGTGGTTGGGCAGGCCTTGATGGCAATAACGGCAAGCACCGCACGGGCGCGAGGGCGATACGGCAAT
The DNA here is from genome assembly GCF_900005955.1 of Pseudomonas sp. 8 R 14. Taxonomy (NCBI): domain Bacteria; kingdom Pseudomonadati; phylum Pseudomonadota; class Gammaproteobacteria; order Pseudomonadales; family Pseudomonadaceae; genus Pseudomonas; species Pseudomonas sp. 8 R 14. The sequence goes on from NZ_CVTH01000079.1 coordinate 16,180, forward strand.
GCGCTGGCCGACCTTGAACCGGCCGGCGTCGGAGCCCACGGCATCGATCACTGCCGACACTTCATGGCCGAGCACCATCGGCTCGCGCAGGCGCACGGCGCCGAAGCCGCCGTGCTGGTAATAGTGCAAGTCCGAGCCGCAGATGCCGCCGCGGGCAATGCGCACGCGCAGTTGCTCGGGGCCCAGGCTGTGAGGTTCGTCCTGGGGGCTGACCCGCAGGTCTTTTGAGGCGTGGCAGACAATGGCGTGCATAAGGTTCTCCAGGGTTACAGCGACGCGGTGATGCCACCGTCGACATAGAGGATATGACCGTTGACGAAACTCGCGGCATCGCTGGCCAGGAACACCGCCGCACCGGCCAACTCAGCGACGTCGCCCCAGCGTCGGCTCGGCGTACGTTGCACCAGCCAGTCGCTGAACTCGGGGTTGGTCACCAGGTTGGCGTTCAACTCGGTCTTGAAGTAGCCGGGGCCGATACCGTTGACCGTCAGCCCGTGGGGGCCCCAGTCGATGGCCATGCCCTTGGTGAGCATCTTCAACGCGCCTTTGCTCGCTGCATACGGCGCGATGCCCGGGCGGCCCAATTCACTTTGCACCGAACAGATATTGATGATGCGCCCACGCTTGCGCGGGATCATCGCTCGCGCCACGGCCTGGCCCACCAGAAAGGCGCTGTCGAGGTTGGTGCTGATCAGTTCGCGCCAATGCTGCTCGCTGTAGTCTTCCAGCGGCCCACGGCGCTGCATGCCGGCGTTGTTGACCAGGATGTCCAAGGGCCCGAGGCGTTCCTCGATAGCGGCCACGCCGGCCTGGATCGCCGCGCTGTCGGTCACATCGAACGCTTGGGTGTGCACCTCCAGGCCGTCAAGGGTCAGCAGCGCGGCCGCGTCGCGCAAGGTGCTGCGGTTACGCCCGTTGAGCACCACCCGCGCACCGGCCTGGGCCAGGCCTCGGGCGATGGCCAGGCCGATACCGGCACTGGAGCCGGTGACCAGCGCCAGCCGGCCATCGAGGCGAAAGGTGTCTAGAACGCTTTGCATGGGCATGTTTCTCCGGGCGCGCTTGTGATAATCAAAACAACGGCTGATTGGCTTAACTTCACTCCGGTGTAGGGCGCAGGTCCAATGTTCATTTATGATCGGCTGATCAATATCCGTGATAACCGGGGAGGATCGATGGAGCTCAAGCACTTGCGCGCCTTTGTGGTACTGGCCCAGGAGCTGCATTTCGGCCGGGCGGCGGCGCAGTTGTCGATTGTGCAACCGGCCCTGAGCATGCAGATCAAGCTGCTCGAAACTGGCCTGGGCGTACGCCTGCTGGACCGCAATCGCCACTCGGTGACCTTGACCGATGCCGGTCGGGTATTCCTGCCCGAAGCTCAGGCGACCCTGCACCAGGCCGCGCGGGCGGCGGAGGCGGCGCGGGCGTCCAACCGGGGGGAAATCGGCCGGGTGCGCCTGGGCTTTGTGTCGTCGGTATTGCCGCACCTGTTACCCGAGTTGATCCGCACGGTGCATCAGCGCTACCCGCGTATCGAGCTGGAACTCAAGGACATGCCCGGCCCCGATCAAGCCGCCGCGCTGAAGAACGATCGCCTGGATTTCGGCCTGATGCGCCTGCCTGCCGCCTACCCTGGGGTGCAGACCCGCGTGGTGCTGCGCGAGCCGTTCTGCGTGGCCCTGCCGATGGATCATCCGCTGGCCGCGCAGGCGTCGATCCAGCCCGGCGACCTGCTCGACGTGCCGGTGTACATCCTTGCGCGGCGCTATGCGCCGGGGTTCTACGACGAGTTTATCCAGGCCGTGGGCATCCCTTTGCAGATCGCGTCCGAACTGGGCGAGTTCACCACCATGCTCGCGCTGGTCTGCGCCGGGTTGGGCGTCGGCGTACTGCCGCAGCAGGCCGCGCGGGCGTTGCCGGCCAATTGTGTGTCGCGGCCACTGGCGTTGGGGGCGTTTCAGGCGCGTACGGGGTTGGCCTGGACCACGTTGGACAGTGCGGTGAAGACCACGCTGTTTGCGTTGATCGTCGAATTGTTTGGCGAGTGATTGTTTCACCGGCTGAAATGCTGGATTGTAAAAGCTGGTGATTCCAGTGGTCGGCGCAGCGGTGGAACATACCGGTGTCAAAACCCCACCCTTGGAGCCTTACATGTCCCAGCCTGCGATCAAACTCTATGGTTTCCCCTTGTCCGGCCATTCCCATCGGGCCGAGCTGATGCTGTCCCTGCTGGGATTGCCCAGCGAGTTCATCCTGGTGGACCTCAAGCAAGGCGCGCATAAAAGCGCTGACTTCACTGCGACCATCAACCGTTTCGGCCAGGTCCCGGCGATTGACGATAACGGCACCGTACTGGCGGACTCCAACGCGATCCTGGTCTACCTCGCCACGAAATACGGCAAGGGCCAATGGTTGCCAAGCGACCCGGTGGGGCAGGCGCGCGTACAGCGCTGGCTGTCGGCGGCCGCCGGCCAGCTGCACGCCGGGCCCGCCACCGCACGGCTGGCTGTGGTATTCGGTGCCGATGTGGATGCGGCGGCGGCGATCAGCCGTGCCCATGGCTTGTTGGCACTGGTGGAGCAGCAACTGAGCGAAACCCGCTTCCTGGCGGGGGAGCAAGCGAGCATCGCCGATATTGCGTTCTACACCTATGTGGCCCATGCGCCGGAAGGCAATGTGTCGCTGGCCGACTACCCTAAGGTGCGCGCCTGGCTTGCCAGTATCGAGGCCTTGCCGGGATTTGTGGGCATGCCGCGTACGGCGGTAGGGTTGCAATCACATTAACGTTGCTGAGGCGCATCGATGGACCGATTTCACGAAATGCAGGTGTTCCTGGCAGTGGCCGAGGAGGAGGGGTTTGCCGCCGCGGCGCGCCGCCTGAACACCTCGCCCCCCAGCGTGACCCGGGCCATCGCCGCCATGGAAGCGCGCATCGGCACCCAGCTGCTGGCGCGCACCACCCGCAGCCTGCACCTGACCGAGGCCGGCCAGCGTTACCTCGAAGATTGCCGGCGCATCCTCGCCGAGCTGGACGAAGCCGAAGAAGCGGCGGCGGGCAGTTATTCGATCCCCTGCGGCCACCTCACGGTGACCGCACCGGTACTGTTTGGCGAGTTGTATGTGGCGCCGGTGCTGGGCGAGTACCTTGACCGTTTTCCGCTGGTGAATATCAATGCCTTGCTGGTGGATCGGGTGGTCAACATGGTCGACGAAGGGGTGGATGTGGCGGTGCGTATCGGTCATCTGCATGAGCCGGGGCAGCAGGCGATCAAGGTCGGTGAGGTGCGCCGGGTGGTGTGTGCGGCGCCGGCTTACCTGGCGCAGCAGGGCCGGCCTCGGCACCCGTCGCAGTTACGCGAGGCGAAGCTTGCTGCCTCGTCTTCCAGCCAATTGCTGAGCGAGTGGACATTTGTCGAGGGCGGCCAGCCATTGGCGGTGCCGGTGGAGCCGCGCCTGGTGGTCACGGCGAACAACGCGGCGATCAATCTGGCGAGAGTGGGTTGGGGCATCACGCGGGTGCTGTCCTATCAGGTCGCGGCGGCGGTGGCGGCGGGTGAGCTGGAGATTGTCCTGGAGGACTTTGAACCGGCAGCGCTGCCGATCCAGGTGGTGTTCCAGAAAAGCCCACGGGTGCCGGCCAAGATCCTCACCTTTGTCGATTTCCTCAGCCATCGCCTCGGCCAGGACGCAGCTTTGAACCCGGCGATGCAGCGGCGCGGCTGATGGAACGTTATCGCGACATGCAACTGTTCGCCGCGCTGGCCGGG